>VGKK01000006.1 GCA_016867095.1 Candidatus Omnitrophota bacterium
TTGTTTTTTCCGGCAAAGAAAAATTGTCCAATCGTAAAAATTGGCTTGCCCAGCCGGATTTTGTATTCCGCGACCTCTGCGAGGCCGCCAAATTTATTCTGGCATTATGAAGATTTTTATACTCTATACCTCTGCGGGCAGCGGGCATTTTAAGGCTGCCCAGGCTTTATATGATTATTTTAAGAACAATAACCCCCATCTTGAAATCAGGCTAATCGATATACTGGAGAATTCCCTTAGACCCTTCAGGAATGCCTATACCAGTAGTTACGCCTTTATGGTCAGCTACGTCCAGGTTTTCTGGGCGATAGGTTACTATGTCACTCATTTTATAATTTTGCGGCCGGTGGTTATGGGAATCCGTTTTATTATAAACCGGATTAACACTTTCAAATTTTCCGGATTTTTAGCTAAGGAAAACCCCGATATCATTATCTGCACCCATTTTCTTCCCGTGGAAGTAGCCACGCACCTGAAGAGAAGGCGTAAAATTAATTCTCGGCTTTTTACCGTGGTTACTGATTTCGGTATTCATCCGTTTTGGCTGTCAAAATTTACGGATATTTATATTGTAGCCAGCAACTTTACCAGGCAGCAGTTGGTCCGCCGGGGCATAAAGGAAAGCCGCGTAAAGGTAACAGGCATACCGATAGAGCAAAAGTTTTCGCGCCAGTTCCCACGCGGCGCGTTATTGCGGAAATTTAACCTAGAAGACAGGTTTACGGTTTTAATCGTTACCGGCTCATTCGGCATCGGCCCCATAGACAGGATTGTTGATTTATTGCGCAGGGATGTCCAGGTGCTGGTTGTCTCGGCAAGAAATAAAGCCTTATTTGACAGGTTGAGGCGTAAAAATTATCCCGGTGTTTCGGTATTCGGTTTTGTGGATAACATAGAAGAGTTGATGGCAATATCGGATTTAATCATCACCAAGCCCGGAGGCCTGACGATTTCCGAAGTTTTGGCGATGGAGCTGGTGCCTATATTTATTTCGGCGATTCCCGGCCAGGAAGCGGCCAATATTGAGATATTAAAGGGGTACGGGATCGGTTTATGCGCCAAAGACAACAAAGAGGTAAAGGAATTGGTTTTGGATTATAAGGAGCATCCGGAGAAATTAAATAAGATAAAAGAAAATATGCGCAGGATTAAAAAACCGGATGCCCTAAGGGAGATATATAATGTTGTATGCCCAGGTGGTCCTCGGAATACCGGTTGAGGGCCCGTTTGATTATATTGTGCCCGCGGATATGCGCGCCAGGATAAAGATTGGCGCCAGGGTCCGGGTTGATTTTCGTAACCAGAAGACGCTGGCGTATGTGGTAGGGCTTAGCCCAAAAACCCGGGTTAGGCGCCTGAAAAGTTTATTGGAGGTAATTGACGAGGAGCCGGTATTGGATAAAAATATGCTTACCCTGGCCAGGAGACTTTCGGAGTATTATTGTTGTTCCTGGGGGGAGGCCATTGAAACCGCGCTGCCGCAGGCTTTAAGAAAGGGCAGGAAAATACCGCCGGTAAAAGCGCCGCCGGCAGGCCATAATAAAAATAACCCGCAGGTCAGCTTAATTCAAGACTTAACCGGCCTGGAAAGGTGGGATGTTTATCTTAGAGAGATAAAAGAGACTTTGGATAATCACGCCTCCGCGATAGTCCTCTTGCCCGATATCAATTCCGCTTTAGCGGCAAAAAAGAGGATTGAAACCGGCCTGGGCATACAGGCAGCGTCTTTATACAGAAAAGAGCCCGGCGAGCAAGAAGAGTGGCGCCAGATAAAAGAAGGTAAATTTAAAGTAGTCGTCGGCACGCGCTCCGCGATTTTCGCGCCGCTGAGCAATTTGGGCCTGGTGATTATTGACGAGGAGCAGGACTCATCTTACAAGCAGGACCAAGTGCCGCATTATCATGCCAGGGTAGCCGCCCTTATGCGCGCAGAAATTGAAAAGGCAAGGCTTATTCTAGCCAGCACCGCGCCGTCTTTAGAGGCATTGTATTTGGCCGGAAAAGATAAGGCCGGATATACCTTAATCCCGCTGAAATCCCCCGCGGAAGTGAAAATTATCAATACGCAATGCGAATATTTTAAAATCAATAAGGCCAGGACTTCAAAATATTTAGAAGACGCCATAGGCATGTGCCTTAATTCAAAACTAAAGGCGTTGTTATTTTTAAATCGTAAGGGCTTTGCCACGCTTGCCGCCTGTTCCGGGTGCGGGGCGGTCCTGAAATGCCCGCGCTGTAATATCAATTTGGTGTATCATTTTAAGGAGAATATCTTAACCTGCCATTATTGCAACTTTAAGATGGCCGCGCCCAAGGTCTGCCCTCAGTGTAATTCCGGTTACCTGCGTTATTCCGGCGCCGGCACGGAAAAAATAGAAAGCGACGGCAACAGGGTATTTGCGCAAGCCAGGATTAAAAGAATGGATGGGGCCGGGGAGCCGGACCCCAAAGACTTTGACATACTTATTTCTACTCAGTCTATAATCAGGCATCCAGGATGCGCGTTTGGGCTGGTGGGCGTATTGGACATAGATAATTCTTTACAGCGGATTGATTTTCGCGCCAGCGAGAGGGCTTTTGGCTTATTATTGGGCCTGTTGGGATTAGCCAAAGAGAAGATGGTAATTCAGACCGGCCTGGCGGCCCATCATTGTTTTCAGGCCCTGGCCAGGCAGGATGTAGCCGCTTTTTATGATAAAGAATTAAAAGAAAGAAAGGAGCTGGATTTTCCGCCCTTTAAGCATTTGGTGATGGTGAAATTGCGCGGGCAAAAAGAATCCAGGGTCAGAGAGGCCAGCGAGGCCTTATTTAAGAAGTTAAATAATTATGCTAAGAACGGGGCTGTTAAGCTGATGGCAGTGAGTTCGGCCCAGCCTGCTAAATTACGCGGAAATTTTTGTTGGCAAATATTGCTGCGGGCAAATTCCGCTCCCCTGGCCAGTAAATTCCTGAAAAAACACTTAAAAGATTTTTCGCATTCAGGTATAATAGTAACTGTTGATGTGGACCCTGTATAAAATCCCAATAATTACCAATAAGTACCAAATCCCAATAAAATCCCAAATCCCAATTGCCAATCTCCACTTGGTTAATTGGTCATTGGAAATTGGACATTCATTTGTATTATTGGTATTTATTGGATATTGGGATTTGATACGTTAAATTAAACGATACAAATATGAACATAGTCTTTTTTGGCAGTTCACAATTTGCCTTGCCGGCGCTAATGGCGCTGTTAAAGACGCCGCATAAGGTTTGCTGCGTGGTTACGCAGCCCGATAAAAAGAAGGGCCGCGGGCTGCATTACGAAGGTACGGCAGTCAAGGCTATCGCCGCAGAATCCAGCCTGAAGGTTTATCAGCCGCAGGATATTAACGCGGCCGAGGCGATAAAGTTTCTTAAGGATTTAAGCCCGGATTTATTTATCGTTATCTCTTACGGCCAGCTCTTATCCCAAAAAGTGCTGGATATCCCCCGCCTCTTTTGCCTGAATGTCCATGCCTCGCTTTTACCTAAATACCGCGGCGCCGCACCGATGAATTGGGCGATAATTAACCGGGAAAAAAAGACCGGCATTACTATTATTAAAATGGCCAGGCAGATGGATGCCGGGCCGACCATTTTGCAGCGCGCCGTAGATGTTAACGCCGAAGAAACGATTATTACCCTGGAAAATAAATTAGCTGAAATTTCCGCGGAGTTAGTAGTTGAGGCTTTAAAGGGCATTGAGCAGGATAATTATAAGCTAATGCCCCAGGATGAAAATAAGGCCAGCCTTGCCCCCAGGCTGAAAAAAGAGGATGGCTTGATTGATTGGAATAAGCCTGCCGAAGAAATTAATAGCCTGGTTAGGGCGACTTTAATTTGGCCGGGCGCTTTTTCCTATTATAATGGCAAGCTGCTCAAGATTTATAAGACAAGAGTCACCAAGTCACCCCCAACCTTTCGGTCGGGGCAGGCACGTCACCAAGTCACCACGTCAGCGGGACAGATAACGCGGGTTTCCAAAGAGGGGATAGAGGTGGCGACGGCAAAAGAGGCTTTGATTATTCAGGAATTACAGATGGAAGGAAAAAAAAGGATGGGCGTGGCGGATTTTGTCTCAGGGCACAGGATCCGTGCGGGTGAAATATTAGGAAAAAAATAATTGCATTAAAAAAAATATATAGTATAATTAGTTAATTCATTTAATATAATTTAAAATAAATTTTGATTTTTGCATTTTGAATTTTGAATTCCGACGAGCGAGAGCGAGGAGGTTATGCCGGAATTAAGAAAAGATCCGATTATAGGTAGGTGGGTAATTATCGCGACAGAGCGCGCCAAGCGCCCTGACCAGTTTGGCAGCCCTGCCGTTCAGGGGCCTGCCGAAAAACCCTGCCCTTTCTGCGATGGCAAAGAAAAAGAAACCCCGCCGGAGATATACGTCATCAGGCCAAAAACCTCCGCTCCTAACGGCCCGGGCTGGGAATTAAGGGTAGTCCCTAGTATCGCGCCTTTCTTAAGGATAGAAGGCGACCTTGACCGCCGGGGCCGCGGTTTATACGATATGATGACTGGTATCGGAGCGCACGAGATAGTCATAGAGACCAGCCAGCATATCGCCAATATGGCGGATTTAAGCCAAGAGCAGATCGGCAAGGTTATTTCCTGTTATATAGACAGGATTATGGACCTAGAAAAAGACCGGCGCTTCAAGTATGTCCTGGCCTTTAAAAATTACGGCTGGATAGCCGGGGGCGGCAGGATTCAACATTCCCGCTCGCAATTAATCGCTACGCCGGTTAACCCGAAAAGAGTCAAAGAGGAATTAGTGGGCGCCAGGCAATATTATGATTATCATGAAAGATGCATATTCTGCGATTTAATCAAGCAGGAATTGGAAGCTAAGGACAGGGTTATCTTGGATATAGACGGTTTTATCGCCATCACGCCTTTTGCCGCCAGGTTCCCTTTTGAAGTCTGGATTTTACCTAAAAAACACGCCTGCGATTTTACCAGCCTTACCCCGCCTATGCGCCTTGAACTCGGCCGTATCCTAAAAGAAATCCTGGCAAAATTAAAGAAGGGCCTAAATGACCCGGCCTATAATTATATTATCCATACCGCTCCTTTCCGGCGCCAAAAAGTAGGTTACTGGAAGAGCATTGATTATGATTATCACTGGCATATTGAAATTATTCCCCGTTTAACCCGCGTCGCGGGATTTGAATGGGGCACGGGATTTTATATCTGTCCTTTGCCGCCCGAAGATGCCGCGAAGTTTTTAAGAGAGGTAAATGAGGCCACGACTTAGCGAGCGAGCACCCGGCTGTATCGGAACATCCGGTGTGCCGCTTGTGCGGCAAGCGAAGCTAAGTCGTATGGCCGAACTTACCCAGCACTAATTTTATGAAACGCTTAAAGTTAACTCATAGGGGTTGCGTTGGTATCAATCCTTATGAGATAGAGATAAGGGTTGATAAAAATTAGTGCTGGGTTAATTCGCAGACGCCCTACGGGCTACAACTTACGTCGCCAGACGTAAGGATGTATGCTCCGTAAGTTGTCTGCTCATTAAAATGTCCGAATTAAGAAGAGATCCGATCGGCGGAAGGTGGGTAATCGTAGATACCGACCACCCTAATAAACCGGAAGATTACGAGCACGAGTCTCACGGCTGGCGCGGCGGGACCTGCCCCTTTTGCTACGGCAGTGAATCATTAACCCCGCCGGAAATAGAGGCCATCAGGAATCCGCATACCAGCCCGAACACGCCGGGTTGGCAGGTGCGGGTAGTCGCGAACAAGTTTCCCGCGCTGCAGATTGAGGGGGATTTGGACAGGCGCGGCCTGGGGATATACGATATGTCCAACGGCGTAGGCGCGCACGAAGTATTAATTGAGACGCCTTATCATGAGAAAGATATCCCGGATTTATTGAATCCGGAAATAGAAAATATTATCTCTATGCTTTGCCGCCGGGCGCTGGACCTGATTAAGGATAAGCGCTTTAAGTACATCATGATTTTCAAAAACTACGGCCCGGCCGCAGGCGCGTCCCTGGAGCACCCGCATACCCAGATGATTGCTTTGCCGATGGTGCCTAAGAGCGTAATGGAGGAAATTAAGGGCGCGCATAATTATTTTGAGTTCCGCGAGCGCTGCATATTCTGCGATATGCTCCGGCAGGAGATACAAGACAGGGAGCGTGTCATCATAGAAAATAAAGATTTTCTTTCTTTCTGCCCTTTTGTCTCGCGTTTTCCTTTTGAGGTTTGGATAATCCCCAAGAAACACAGCGGCTATTTCTGCCATATGCCCGCGGAGGAAATACCGGCATTGGCAATGATATTAAAAGAGACCATCTCCAAGATCAAGAAGGTGTTCGCAAATCCCGCGTATAACTTTATCATCCATACCTCTCCGATAAACGGGGACGGCGCCTCAGAAGGCTACCACTGGCATATTGAGATTATGCCCAAGCTCACCCGCATCGCGGGCTTTGAATGGGGCTCGGGTTTTTACGTTGTCCCCACCCCGCCGGAATTAGCGGCGAAATATTTACGCGAGATGAGCCAGAGTTCCGCTAAAGTAACCTAAAACATATAAAAAGCGAAGGAGGAACAAAGACAATGGCTGTAAAAGTTGGTATTAACGGTTTTGGCAGGATTGGCAGGTTAGTGTACCGGGCGGCGATAGTAAAGGGAACCCCTGATTTAGACTTTGTCGCGGTCAATGATTTGCCGGTAGGCACAAAGACCCTGGCGCACCTTTTGAAATACGATTCTAATTTCGGGGCCTTAAACGCCACTGTAGAGGCAAAAGAGGACGCCCTGATTGTGAACGGCAAGACCCTGAAAGTCTTGAGCGCCAAATCTCCGGCGGAAATCCCCTGGAAGGATTACGGGGTCCAGGTTGTGATAGAATCCACCGGCGTATTTACGGAAAAGGAAAAATGCATCGGCCATATCCAGAACGGCGGAGCGAAAAAAATTATTATTACCGCCCCGGCCAAAGGCCAGGACATCACCGTGGTAATGGGGGTCAATGAAAAGAATTATGACCCTGGAAAACACAATATCGTCTCTAACGCCTCTTGCACCACTAATTGCCTGGCACCGATGTCCAAGGTGATTATGGATAACTTCGGCATTAAGAGCGCCTTGATGACTACCATTCATTCCTATACTAATGACCAGCGGATTCTTGACTTGCCGCACAAGGATTTGCGCCGGGCGCGCGCGGCAGCGGTTTCCATGATTCCTACCTCAACCGGCGCGGCTAAGGCAATCGGAGAGGTTATCCCGGAATTAAAAGGCAAAATGGACGGCCTGGCCATTCGCGTGCCCACGCCCGATGTGTCTTTGACTGATTTAAGCTGTATTGTGGAAAAAGACACTACCGTGGACGCGGTAAAAGAGGCGTTTAAAAAGGCGGCGGAAACGGACCTGAAAGGGATACTGCAATACCTTACCGAGCCTCTGGTATCCAAAGATTTTTGCGGCTCTAATTATTCCTGCATCTTTGACGCGGAGTTAACCAAGGTTATTGGCGGGAACTTGGTTAAGGTAATGGGCTGGTACGATAATGAGTGGGCGTATTCGGTAAGGGTTGTGGACCTGTGCGAATATATCGTCAAAAAAGGCCTGTAATAAAAGTATAAGCGGTTTTTCAACTAAAGGGGCGGATAGTCTATCCGCCCCTTTTTAATTTTTCCGGATATGTATTATATTTTTCTTTTGGCAATTTTGGCAGTGGGCGCAAGCGGGATGGTGGCCCAGGTCATTATCCTGCGCGAATTGTTAATCGGTTTCCAGGGTAACGAACTTACCCTGGGGATAATTTTGGCTAATTGGCTTATTGCCGAGGCGCTGGGTGTTTTTATTATCGCGAAATTTATTGAGCGCGCCAAAAATAGCGTAAACCCCGCACCTCGTTCTGAAGAACGGGGTTTTACGAGGTACGGGGTAAATGTATTTATTAGCCTGGGAATAGCCTTTAGTTTAATCTTCCCCATAGCTATTTATTTTTCCCGCGTATTTAAAAATATCCTCGGCATAAGCTTTGCGGAAGCATTAGGGCTGCACCAGGTGTTTTGGGTTTCTTTATTTATCATTCTGCCTTTAAGTTTTTGCCATGGGGCGCTCTTTAGCGCCGGGGTCAAACTGTCCCCTTTGTTTAGCCCGAGGCCCGAACGCTCTATCGGCAGGGTTTACAGCTTAGAAACAATAGGCACCATTATTGGCGGGATAATCCTTACCTATCTTTTGCTGCCCAGGCTTAGTTCTTTTCAAATAGCTTTTATTATCTCCATAACCAACCTGGTTATTTCGTTATTTTTCTGTAAATACACGCCTAATAGGAAAATAAAATACCTCATTTGGCTGAGCGCGGTTTCCGCTGTTTTTTTATTCTTGGCCGGCACTCCCGCTTACCTGAATAGGCTTTCTATAAACAGGCAATACCAGGGAACAAGGGTCCTTGATTGGCATAATTCTATTTATGGCAATGTCTTAGTTGCTAAACAAGAGGGCCAATACACCTTTTTCTATAACGGCGCGCCGCTAATTAGCGCGCCCTATCCTGATATAACCTCCGTGGAGGAATTCGGGCACCTGCCTTTATTATTCCATCCCCTGGCGCAGGATATATTGGTAGTCAGCAATGGCTCAGGAGGCCTGATTAACGAAATCCTTAAGCACCCCGTAAAAAACCTTGATTATGTTGAATTGGACCCTTTACTTATAGAGATGTTGCGTAAGTATTCTACTGATTTAACAGAAAGAGAGCTCACCGACAGCAGGGTGCGTATTATCAACTTAGACGGCAGGTTTTTCTTAAAGGTAACCGCCACTAAATACGACATAGTCTTGGTCGGTTTATCCCGGCCAACAGATTTGGCTATCAATCGTTTTTTTACGCGGGAATTTTTTTCTTTAGTCAGGAAAAGGCTTAATCCCGGCGGTATCTTAGCCTTTCGGCTCGCCGGCTCGCTTACCTATTTAAGCAAGGAACTGATAGACCTCAATGCCTGCGTATTCAACAGCCTTAAAAGCACTTATCCTTATGTGCGGGTTATCCCCGGAGATTATAATATCTTTCTGGCCTCAACTGCCGGAGAAATTTTAGAAAAAGATTCTGCTGCCATTGCGCAGAGGCTATCCCGGATGAATATGGAGAGCCGGGTGCTGGTGCCGGCTTACCTTGATTACCGGTTAGACCAGCGCAAAGAGGAGTGGTTTAACCAGTCCTTGCGCCAGGCAACCCGCAAAAGCAACCTTGACCTGGCGCCCCTGGCGGTATTTCAGACGCTGGTTTTCTGGAATAAACAGTTCTCGCCCGCATTCAGCCGGCTCTTGGAATCTTTAACTAATCTGGATTTGGGGATAATCGCGGTTTTAATAGGCGCTGTTACTCTCTTATTTCTTTATCTTCTAAAACGCAAGCCACGCTTAGCCGGCTTAACTATCGTTTATAGCATTGCCACTACGGGTTTCTTCGGCATGCTGGTAAATTTAATCATGATTTTTGCTTTTCAGGTATTTTACGGCTATTTATACCGCCAGATAGGCATACTCATCAGCGTTTTTATGGCCGGAGCAGCCGTGGGAAGTTTCTTGTTGGCGCGCCATATTGAAGAGATTAAGAACGCATGGAAATTATTTATTAAGCTGGAGATAACTATCGCCGTATTTTCTTGCCTTTTGGCGTTAAGTATACCTAAGCTTTCCGGTTGCCCCGTTTTTATTTTTATCAGCCTATTTTTTGTCCCTGGATTTCTCGTGGGCCTGGAGTTTCCTCTAGCCGGTAAGATATATTTACGGGGCAGGAAAGAAGCGGCTGGCACAGCCGGCGCGCTTTACGCTGCCGACCTGGCAGGCGGGTGGCTGGCCGGCATATTGGCAGGAATTGTGCTGCTGCCGGTTTTGGGCCTGGCCAAGAGCGTGATGATCGCCGTCATTTTTAAGCTGGGCAGCTTATCCCTGCTTTTTTTGGGCCAGGAAACAAAACCTTTGACAAAGGCAGCAATTTAATATATATTACCCAATGTTATCTAATTAAGAGACATCCTATAAGCATTAAAGATAAATTTTAGCGGGTTTGCAGAAGATATAAGCTAATAGTTACTAAGATAGCTGTTTTTTAAGCGAATATCAGAGTACCAGATTATCAGAACGAGATTATCAGAGTATCAGATTATCGGAAAAAAAACGCGAAATTTATTCATTTCTGGTGCTCTGATAATCTGATTTTCTCGCTCTGATATTCTAATAGTCTGATACTCGCAATTAGTCAAAGCTATAAGATACATTATACCAGGGGAGAAATATTCGCATGGCTAAGCTTAACCTGAAGGACATTGACCTAGAGAATAAAAAAGTATTGGTGAGGGCGGATTTTAATGTGCCCCAGGACGCCAATTTAAACATTACCGATGATACGCGTATCAGGGCGACGCTGCCTACCATCAAATATATCTTGCAAGGCGGCGCCAAAAAAATCATCCTGATCAGCCATTTAGGCCGTCCTGACGGCAAGCGCCAGGATAAATATAGCCTGGCGCCTGTGGCAGCCAGGCTTGGAGAGCTATTGGCAGGGCCGGTAAAGTTCGTGGATGAGTGCGTGGGAGATAAGGTTAAAAGCGAGATTGAAGCAGCCAGGGAAAGGGTTATTTTATTGGAGAATTTAAGGTTTCACCCTGAAGAGGAAGCCAATGACGCGGGCTTTGCCAAAGAGTTAGCCGCCCTGGGGGATATTTTTGTCAACGATGCCTTTGGCACGGCGCACCGGGCGCACGCCTCCACAGAAGGCGTGGCGCATTACCTTAAGTCAGCGGCCGGGTTCCTCCTGGATAAGGAGATTCAATATTTAGGCGGGGCTATCCAGAACCCGCAAAAGCCGTTTATGGTGATTTTAGGCGGCTCAAAGGTTTCGGATAAAATAGGGGTGATTGAAAACCTGCTGCCTAAATGCGACGCCATTCTTGTCGGCGGCGGCATGGCCTATACCTTTTTAAAGGCGCAGAATAAACCCATAGGAAATTCTAAATTAGAAAAGGACAAAATAGATTTAGCCAAATCCATATTGGAGAAGGCCAAAGGCCTGCAGAAAGAGATTTTGTTGCCCATAGACAATGTGGTAGTGGATACGGTTGCCAGCGATAGCAAGACGGAAATTGTGGGCGAAGATATCCCTGACGGTAAAATTGCCGTGGATATCGGACCTAAAACCATCGCGCTATTCCAGGCAAAATTGAAGTCCGCCAAAACAATTGTCTGGAATGGCCCGGTAGGGATTTTTGAAATGGATTCCTTCGCCAAAGGCACGCGGGAGATCGCTAAAATTATCAGCGGCCTGCGGGCGGCCACGATTATCGGCGGCGGCGATACCGCGGCGGCAGTGGCGAAATTTAAATTAGAAGATAAGATGACGCATATTTCTACCGGCGGCGGAGCGAGCCTGGAGTTCCTGGAGGGAAAGGCCCTGCCGGGCATCGCGGCCTTGACGGATAAACCCCGTTAGAGATTACGACTCATGGTTTACACCTATGTAATCAGAAGTAGAAAAGACAACAAGTTTTACGCCGGCACAACCGCTGATTTACGGAAACGCTTCAGTGAACACAATGAAAATAAAGTGATTTCTACTAAAAACAGAGGCCCTTTTGAATTAATATATTATGAAGGCTGCATAGATAAGAATGACGTATTTACAAGAGAACGATATTTGAAAACGGGGATGGGGAAGCGCTATTTAAAAAATAGACTGAAGCGTTTCCTATCTCTAACGGGGTAAATAGGATGCGCAAAACCATAATTGCCGGAAACTGGAAGATGTATAAGACGGTGGTGCAGGCTATTGAACTGGCTAATGGCTTGAAAAGGGAGCTCTTTGCTGTGGCCAGCGACGAGATAGATATTGTGCTTTGCCCGCCCTTTACGGCATTAAGCGAGGTCGGGGAGGTGCTTGTTGATTCCAATCTCCAGTTGGGCGCGCAGGATACTTTTTGGCAGGATGAGGGCGCCTTTACCGGAGAGGTTTCGCCGATGATGCTCAGGGATATTGAGGTTAAATTTGTCATTATCGGGCATTCGGAGCGCCGGCAGTATTTTGGCGAAACTAACGAATCGGTAAATAAGAAACTAAAAGCGGCCTTAGGGGCCGGCCTGGTTCCTATTGTTTGCGTAGGCGAGACGTTAAAACAGCGCGAAGGCGGAGAAACTTTTAAGGTTTTAGAAGAGCAGCTGCGCGAGGGCCTTAAGGGTATAGAGGAACAGGGAATAGAAGGGGTGGTTATCGCTTATGAGCCGGTTTGGGCGATCGGCACAGGAAAGACCGCCACTTTCCAGCAGGCGCAGGAGGCGCAAAAATATATTCGTAATTTACTAGTTAAGATGTATAATAATGAAGTGGCCGAAAAGATCAGGATTCAATACGGCGGCAGCGTCAAGCCGGAAAATATCGCGGAATTAATCCGGCAGCCGGATATTGACGGCGCGTTAGTGGGAGGCGCCAGTTTAACAACAGAGTCGTTTACGGCCATTGTGAAAAAAGCCAGCGAGGTTAGGAAATGATTTTTTTGATTGTAATACATGTAACTACTTGTACTTTATTAATCGGGATAATCCTGATTCAGTCTGGCCGCGGCGGAGGCCTGGTGGAGAGCTTTTCCGGCGTAGAATCAATGTTCGGCACCAAGACTAGCGCTTTTCTGACGCGCTCAACCACGGTTTTATCCACCATATTTTTTATTACCTGCGTGAGCCTGGCGCTTTTATCGGCAAGGCAGAGCCGCTCTCTATTGAGAGGAGCCCCTGCGCCAACCGAACAGACAGCTGTTCCGGCGGCATCTGGGCCGGCAAAACAGGTTATGCCTGAAGCGGCTAAAACACAAGAGAACACGCCTGCGCCGCAGGCAGAAGAGAAAAAAGCCCCGGAGGAGGCCCCTAAGACTGAGTAATTTTAGTTTCTACCACGCCGGGCCAGGCTACCTTTTAAAAAAGGTAGTTTTTTTGTTAATAGGAGCATAATGAATAAAAAGTTATTTTGGATTTTTGCCTTAAGTAGCGCGGTTTATTTTACGCAAGGTATAGAGGGCCTGCCTTCCCAGGGTTTATTTTATTATCTTAAAGAGACGCTGCATTTTTCCGCAGAAAAAATAATGCTCATCAGCAGCGTTATCACCTTTGCCTGGCTGGTCAAGCCGCTTATCGGCTACGCCATAGATAATTTTTTAACTAAGAGGGCCTGGATTTTCCTTGCGCTTGGCCTGGATATCATTTTAGTTTTATTTTTAGGCCTGGCCGCGTTGCCTATTTTCGCCTTGATAGCCATCTTGGTGATAAATTCTGCCGACGCGGCTTTTCGGGACGTGGCAGTAGACGGGGTTATGTGCGTGGAGGGAAAAAAATATCAGAATACCGGGAAAATCCAGAGTATTCAATGGATTTCCATTACCATATCAGGGTTGATTACCGGCATAGGCGGCGGCTATATTGCCGAGAAATGGGGCTACCGGGCGGGGTTTTTGTGCCTGGCGCCGGTATATCTACTGGTGGGGGTGGCGGCTTATTTTTTTCAGGAAGACAAGGCGGTAGAAAATAAGGCTCGGTCAACATTATTTTCAGATTTAAAAAAGTTATTTAGCGATAAAAAGCTATTGATTGTTGGTTTATTTATCTTTCTCTACAGGTATTCCCCTTCATTCGGCACTCCGCTTTTTTTTATTCAGAGGGATATCTTCAAATGGGGCAAAGTTTGGATCGGCGCCCTGGGGACGATCAGCACGGTTTTTTCGGTAATCGGCTCCCTATTGTATTATAAATTCAGCCAGAAGATAAATATTAAAAAATGGCTGTATGTCTCCGTATTTGTCGGGGCCGCTACTACCTTAAGCTATCTTTATTATACGCCGGTAACCGCGGTGGTTTATGACGTGGTCTATAGCCTAATGGGGATGTTTATCTTTTTGATGGTGATGGATTTTATGGCCAGGAATACTGCCAAGGGCTTGGAGGCAACTTCTTTTGCGCTTTTATGCAGTTTCAGCAATTTGGCGTTGGTGACCAGCAATTTGTCCGGCGCCTTTTTATTGCCGATAGCCGGATTAAAATGGTTGATTATCCTCTCGGCCTTAACCAGTTTTCTGTGCCTGCTCCTAATCAATAAAATATAACCTAAGACCCGGTCTTGCCACGCTTGGCAAGACCGGGTCTTGAGAATATATGGCTTGCAGTGGTAAGGAGTTGGTAGTATAATTTAAAACTATGCTGACTAGACTGGAACCTTTTATTTTGGCCTTTATTCCCATCTTTGTGGCGGTGGATACCATCGGTAATATTCCTTTATTTATCTCCCTGGTAGAGGGAAGCACTAAAAAAGAAAGGAATAAGATTATTGCCGATTCAGTCGCTACCGCGACCGGGGTGGCGATTTTATTTGTCTTTGTGGGCAAATGGATATTGAGGCTTATCGGCATCACCATCCCGGACTTTCAGATTGCCGGCGGCGCGCTTTTATTCATTATCTCTATACGGTTGCTGCTTCCCGGCACGCAAAAACACATTCTCTCCGACGGCCACGAGAAGGACGTCGGGGTATTCCCTTTAGGCACCCCCTTAATCACCGGCCCCGCGGTATTAACTACCACCTTAATGATGCTGGATAATTTCGGCATCATCCCCACGCTTATCTCGCTCCTGGTGAATATGCTGATTGTCTGGCTGAGCCTGGCCAAGGCGAATGCGGTAATCAGGCTTATAGGCATAAGCGGAACGCGCGCTTTCTCTAAAATTATGTATATCCTGCTTGCGGCCATCGGTATTATGATGATCAGGCGGGGAGTATTCGGAGTATTGGCGCAATGAGGCCGCAGGTATTAACTTTTATTATGGCCGGCGGAAAAGGCGAACGCTTATTGCCTTTGACCAAGGACCGCACCAAGCCCGCCGTGCCTTTTGGCGGGATATATAGAATTATTGATTTTACCCTGAGCAACTGCATTAATTCGGGCCTGCGCAAGATTTACCTTTTGACCCAGTATAAATCCGCGTCTTTGCAGAAACATATCCGCTTAGGATGGAATATCCTGCCTTCGGAACTGGCCCAGTTTATTGAGATATTGCCGGCGCAGCAGAGAGTCGGCGAATCCTGGTACCTGGGCACAGCGGACGCTATTTATCAGAACCTGTATACCCTGGGTCTTGACCGGCCCGATGACGTTTTGATTCTGGCCGGCGACCATATTTACAAGATGAATTATTATGAGATGATAGATTTTCACCGCCAGCAGCAGGCGGATTTGACCGTGGGGGTAGTTGAGGTAAATACAGAAGATTGCCGGCACCTGGGCGTAGTGGAGGTAGATAGCGCCGGTAAGATAGCGGGTTTCCAGGAAAAGCCGGCCAACCCCAAGACTATACCCGCTAAGCCTGATAAGGCCTATGCCTCAATGGGTATCTATGTTTTTAAACACCCGGTGATTGAGGAAGAATTGCGGCAGGACGCCAAGCGGCATAACTCTACCCATGATTTTGGCAAAGATATCATCCCGCAAATGCTGGAGAAGGGGCTGAAGATAGCGCTTTATAATTTTGTTAATCAGGATGGGGAGGCGAATTACTGGCGGGATATCGGGACAATTGAAGCCTATTATGAGGCGAATATGGATTTAGTGAGGGTCAAGCCGGTATTTAATCTCTATGACAACGAGTGGCCAATCAGGACTTATCAGGAGAAGTTTCCTCCTGCCAAGACCGTTTTTTCCGGAGAGGATAGCGACGGCAGGATAGGATTATTGCTGGACTCTATGATTTCCGGGGGCTGTATAGTTAGCGCGGGCAAAGTCAAGCGCTCCATACTTTCTCCCAATGTCAGAATACATAGTTATGCCGAGGTGGAGGATTCTATCCTGATGGAAGGCGTTAATGTCTCTAGCCACGCCAAAATTAAAAAAGCGATTATTGATAAGGACATTAATATCCCCGAAGGCACGGTTATCGGCGTTGACCAAAAGCAGGATAAAAAAAGGTTCTATATCACTGATTCCGGGATTGTGGTGGTGGCAAAAGGAACGCATATATAAACAATGGAAAATTCAAAAATAAGAAAAGCCGAGATTAAAGACATCAGCCAGATACAGGCGCTGATTAATGGCTTTGCCAAACAGGATTTAATGCTGCCGCGCTCGTTAAATGAATTATACGAAAATATCCGCGATTTTTGGGCAATAGAGGAAAGCAGAAAAGTTATCGGTTGCTGCGCCTTGCATATCTCTTGGGGCGACCTGGTTGAGATTAAGTCTTTGGCAGTGCGCCGCGATAAACAAAAAAAGGGCCTGGGAGCAGTTTTAGTCGCAACCTGCCTTGAAGAGGCCGGGAAAATAGGCGCCAAAAAAATATTTGTGCTCACCTATAAGCCGGATTATTTCAAAAAATTCGGTTTTAAAAAAATAAAAAATTCCCAGCTCCCCCATAAGATTTGGGCAGAGTGCATTAACTGCCCCAAATTCCCGAATTGCCAGGAAATTGCCATGCTCAGAAAAGTATGAATTACTATACGGCATAACCCAAGACCCGGTCTTGCCACGCTTGGCAAGACCGGGTCTTAACTTGAGGCGAAGGAGGAATGAGTAATGGATTATTTATTAAATGATGGACAAAAGATGATTCAGGAGTTAACCCGTAAGATTGCCGAAGAAAAAATCCGGCCGGTAGCAGCCAAATATGACAAAAGCGAAGAGTACCCTTGGGAGGTAATAAAAATTTTAGCCCAGTCGGATTTATTCGCTATTTTTGTGCCGCAGGAATTCGGCGGCACCGGCGGGGGGGTGCTGGATTTATGCATTGCCACAGAGGAGTTATCCCGGGCCTGCGGGGGAATCGCGGTTTGCTACGCGGCCTCGGCCTTGGGCACCTTTCCGATTATCCTTTTCGGCAACGAGGAGCAGAAGAAAAAATACCTTCCTGATTTGGCCAGCGGCAAAAAAATCGCCGCCTTCGGCATTACTGAGCCGGAGGCAGGCTCGGATGCCTCAGCCATTAAGACCACAGCCAAAAAACAGGGTAACCATTACATCCTAAACGGCACCAAGCATTTTATCACCAACGGCGGCGATGCCGAAACCTATACTATCATTGCCATGACCGATAAGACCAAGGGGCCCAGGGGCGCTTCCGCGTTTATCGTGGAAAAAGGCGCGCCGGGATTTACCTTCGGCAAGAAAGAGGATAAGCTGGGGATTCGCGCTTCCTCTACCCGCGAATTAATTTTTACCGATTGCAAGATTCCCGCGGAAAATCTTCTTTCTAAGGAAGGCATGGGTTTTATTGTGACCATGAAGACTTTTGACAAGTCCCGGCCGGGCGTGGCAGCGCAGGCAGTCGGCATTGCCCAGGGGGCGCTGGATACGGCGGTAAAATATGCCAGAGAAAGGCAGCAGTTTGGAAAGACTATCGCCAGTTTTCAGGGGATACAGTGGATGCTGGCGGATATGGCGACCCAGGTAGAGGCAGCGCGCGCCTTAGTTTATGCCTGCGCCAGAGAAATAGACGCCGGGGTAAAAGACGTGGCCAAAGATTCGGCCATGGCCAAGATGTTTGCCTCTGATGTGGCGATGAAAGTAACCACTGACGCGGTGCAGATACTCGGCGGCTATGGTTATATGAAAGACTATCCGGCGGAGAAATATATGCGTGATGCCAAGATTACCCAGATTTACGAAGGCACTAATCAGATTCAGCGCGGTATTATCGCGTTACAGATTATAAAGGAACTGGCTAAGTAAGGCACCTTTCAGGAAAATATGAACATAGTCGTTTGCATAAAACAAGTCCCCGAAACAACTGAGGTAAGGATTAATCCTGAGACAAACACGCTTATGCGCGAAGGGGTGAAATCTATTATTAACCCTTTTGATATGTACGCGATTGAAGAGGGCGTAAGGCTTAAGGAACGCTTTGGAGGAAAGGTGAGCATTGTTACAATGGGTCCTCCGCAGGCGGATGCAGCTTTGCGTGAGGCAATCGCAATGGGCGCAGATGAGGGCTTGTTGGTTTGTGACCGGGCTTTTGCCGGTTCTGATACTTGGGCTACGAGTTATACTTTAGCAGGGGCAATTAGAAAAATCGGAGCATTCGACTTAATTATCTGCGGAAAACAGGCCTCTGACGGAGATACTGCGCAGGTCGGGCCCGGTATCTCTACGCATTTAAATATCCCCCAGGTAACTTACGTAAAGAAAGTCGAAGAGGCTACGGACAAGATGATGCGTGTTGAACGGATGCTTGAAGAAGGTTATGAAGTAATAGAGACTCCTTTGCCTGCGCTTTTAACTGTAGTTAAAGAGATTAACGAGCCAAGGATTCCTTCTTTAAAGGGGTTAATGCGGGCAAAAGCAGCAAAGATTACAATTCTGACGCAAAAAGAACTTAATTTGGACCCGCAGCAGATAGGGCTGTGCGGTTCTCCGACGCAGGTAGTAAAGATTTTTTCTCCGCCACAAAGGCAGGGAGGACAAGTTCTTAAAGGGGAGATCCCTGATATTGCCAAGCAACTGGTAGAATTACTGAGAAGCGAGGTAAATTAGCATGTCGATACAGGTTATTGTAGAGAAATGCACGGGTTGCACGCTTTGCGTAAAGGCCTGCCCATTTGATGCTATCCGTATTATAGAAAAGAAAGCAGTTATCGATTTAAATAAATGTACTCTTTGCGGTGCATGCAAAGATGTTTGCAAGTTTAAAGCAATTATTATTGAAAAGATTCCTGCTAAATGCGAGCTGCCGGATATAAAAGATTATAAAGGAATCTGGGTTTTTCTTGAGCAAAAGAAGGGGAAGGTTCAGTCCGTATCTTATGAGTTGTTGGGAAAGGCGCAGGAGCTAGCAAAGAAATTAAACTGCCAGGTTAGCGGAGTATTGATCGGCAATAAACTGGATGATCAGCTTGATGAACTCATTTTCTGCGGGGCGGATAATATTTATTTGGTAGAAGCGCCAGAATTGGCAAACTTTCAGGATGAGCCTTACACTAATGTTTTAGTTGAGCTGGTTAATAAATACAAACCGGAGATACTCTTATGCGGGGCTACTAATATTGGCAGGTCGCTTATCTCGCGTGTCGCAATTAATATAAAAGCAGGGTTAACAGCTGATTGTACCGGGCTTGATATTGACCTGGAAAAAAAGATTCTTTTGCAGACTAGGCCTGCCTTCGGCGGAAATATTATGGCTACAATTATATCCCCTAACTATAGGCCGCAGATGGCAACTGTACGGCACAAGGTCTTTGCGCCTATGGTGCCTGATAAGAAGCGTAAGGGTAAAGTTATAAGAGAGAGTTTTGACAGCACGCTCTATTCATCCCGGACTAAGTTGCTAGATATAGTTGACGAGATTGAATCTTTAGTAAACTTAGCAGAGGCGGATATAATTGTTTCGGGTGGACGTGGCATGGGCGGTCCGGAAAACTTTAAGATTTTAGAAGAACTTGCCCATGTTTTAGGAGCGGCAGTAGGTTCTTCTCGCGCTGCTGTCGATGCAGGGTGGATGCCGTATTCCCACCAGGTAGGTCAGACCGGTAGGACTGTTGCGCCAAAAATTTATTTTGCCTGCGGGATATCCGGACAGATACAGCATTTAGTTGGAATGCAGTCATCAAAAATAATCGTCGCTATAAATAAAGACCCGGAAGCTCCGATATTTAAAGTTGCTACTTATGGAATAGTGGGGGACCTCTTTCAAATAATTCCTGTCTTAACGAGCAAATTCAAAGAAACCCTTCGAAAGTAAACCTACATTTCGGCCATCTCGTAACTATATTAATTGCAATAGGTTATAGCGAGGAGAACCGTCCCCGATTGGGAAGGATTGAAGAGCTTTGTAAAAGGATGTTAAAGAATGTAAAGATTTTCCTTGACAAAATTGTGTTTATCTATTATATTGTTGTCAATGGTAAACAGCGGATTAATGACAATTGAAGATTTAGCGGATTACCTTAAAGTTACGCGCCGCACTATCTATGACTGGGTTAAGCATAATAAGATCCCGGCGCTTAAGCTTGTGGGTCAGTGGCGTTTTAAAAAAGATAAAATTGATGCCTGGTTAGAAAATCAATCACAACCACATTAACGGGGGTAGCCATGTATTTTAAAAAGTTAGAATTATCCGGTTTTAAATCTTTCTCGGAAAAGACCACGCTTCATTTTGAACCCGGCATTACGGCTGTGGTAGGGCCAAACGGTTGCGGTAAATGCCTGCGTTACGATTCTTTAGTCGCCTTATCCGACGGCTCGCTTATTGAAATAGGTAAATTAGTCGAAGAATCCATTGAAAAAGCAAAAATTGCAGAGAAGCTGGATGACGGCTTAATGACTACAGAAAATCCTCAGGGTATAAAAATATTATCACTAAACACCGAGAACCTTAAAATTGAGCAAAAGCCGGTTTATGCTTTTATAAAACGCAAGGCCCCCGAATTCCTTTTAGAGATAAAAACAAAATCCGGTAGAAAGATTACTACCACCCAT
>VGKK01000007.1 GCA_016867095.1 Candidatus Omnitrophota bacterium
GCAGGCTTAAGCGGTATTCGGAATAATCTATTTTTTTATTAAGTGCCGTAATCCGGGCATGGGCAACGTCAAAAAGCAGGCGGATATGGTTATCCCTTACTATTTGCGTAATAAAATCTCCTTCGCTGATGTACCGGTAAGCGGGCGTGGGATAATAATTATTGTTTTCCACCCCAATCAGAACGCGCTTCTTAAGAAAGCTACGCAACCACTTGATATTATTCCTGGCATTTGACAGGAGTTCTGGCCGAGAATAAGCCCGCCCGAATGGCTGAAACATTCCATTTTTAATCTTTGCGTCTTTATATGCGCTGGTCATATGGAAAGTAACTAACTCTAAATCTTGCTTGGAAAGAATAGTAGAAGATATAATGTCCCTTTCTTCTTTATCCCACTTATGAATAATATTAGCCGCAAAATGCGCCAGTTGCTGACGGGGATACCTATATTTGCCATCTCCATTGCGATACTCTAAACAATCGCTGGCGCGGATAATCCTCTCTGCTGCCTGCCTGTCTTTAAATAAACTGGAAATTGGAGTCGCAAGCTTTAGCATTTATCTGCCTAAAATTTTCCTTACCGTGGCGATGACATAAGATACATTGTCCTCGGTAAGCTTTGGCGAAAGAGGCAGGCTTGTTGTCTGCCTGCCTATCTGCATGGCATTAGGAAAATCCCGCGGCTTCCAGCCAAAAGTCTTTTGATAATAAGGGTGCTCGGGTATGCTTAAATAATGCACCCCCACTCCGATACTATTTTTGGTCATTGCCTCCAAAAACTCGTCCCTGGTCAAGCCGGCTCTTTCTTTATCTATGAGTATAGTATAAAGATGATAGGCATGCCGAGTCCGCGCTTCCGGCTCTGCCGGTATGGTTACAGGCAAATGCTTGAAGGCATCCTGATAACGCCCCCAAACCTGGCGGCGGCGGCGCCAATATTTCTCAATGCGCCTGAGCTGATTAATCCCTATTGCCGCCTGAAGGTCCATCATATTATATTTAAAACCGGCCTCTAACACATAATAATGCCTGTAACCCTTGTCGCTGAAACGCTTCCAGGCATCAGCCGACATCCCGTGCAGGCCAAGGGTCTTAATGCGGGCAATATGCTTTTTATTCTGCGCCAGCACCATGCCGCCTTCCCCGGTAACAATGTTCTTGGTGGCGTAAAAACTTAAGCACCCAAAATCTCCGATAGTGCCGACATGCCGGCCTTTATACGTGGTTTCAATGGCATGGGCGCAATCTTCTATTACCTTAAGATTGCGCTCTTTTGCAATATCCATTATCGCGTCCATATCGCAAGGCCGGCCGGCAAAATGCACCGGCACAATAGCCTTAGTCCGCGCAGTAATCTTTCTTTGCACATCTGCCGGGTCAATATTCATTGTCACCGGGTCAATATCCGCTAAAACAGGCCTGGCCCCGGCATGCACAATCGCGTTTACTGTGGCGCAGAAAGTCATCGCGGTAGTAATCACCTCGTCGCCGTTTTTAATTCCCGCGGCCAAGATGCTTAAATGCAAGGCAGAGGTGCAGGAATTCAGCGCCGCGGCATACTTTGCCCCTTTATACTGGCGCATATTTTGTTCAAAACAGGCCACCCTTTCGCCAGTGCCAATCCAGCCGCTTTTTAAAGTCGCGGTTACTTCATCAATCTCGGGCTGCTCAATAAGCGGCGCGCCAAAAACCAGAAAGGGCTTTTTTGTGTCATTGGGTTTCATGTTTTTATTCTTAAGAAAAATAAATATAATATTGCAAAGATAAACGCCGATACTGAAATAGCCGCGCCAATTTTAAAACTTAAGGGGTCATAGGTAAAAACGACTTTGTGCACCCCGCCGGGCAAATAAACTCCTCTTAAAAGATAATCTGCCTGGTAAATTTTTTGCTCCCTGCCGTCAACAAACGCCTTCCATCCCGGATAATAGCTGTCTGATAATACCAAAAAACCGCCACTTTTTAGCTCCGCGTCTATCATCACCCTGGAAGGCTCATAACGGGTGATCGCCACCTTATCATTATCAATGGTATTAACTTTTATCTCTGATCCTGCTTCAGCAGGAAGCTCTTCCACTATTACTTCTTCGTCTGGTTTAAATTTGGGGTTGCTGATATATTTAAGGGCTTCTTTGGCATCCGGAATATACCTATATTTATGCGCCACAAATGCCCTGGGCATAACTGCGGTATTCTCATAGACAAACAGGTTTTTTTGATAAACCCCCACACCAATTGGGAGTAAGGCTTCGGCTAAATACGAATTGGCGTGGGGGTAAATCAGCCTCAACGAACTGCTCGCCAGCGGCTTTTCGCTAATAAGATACTTTACATTTAACAGGTTCAAGAGAGGCGAATTATAATTAAGAATGGGGTTAAAACGAGCGGAAAAATGAGCGGAACTTTTGTTATCAATAGCGCCTAAAACCTCGGCAAAGCGCCTGAGCGCTAAAGGGGAATCCTGGGCCACAATAGCCATACCGTGGTAACTAAGAATCCCTCTTTTGAGGTATTCAATTTTAAAGGGCATTATCGTCCATTGCGTGCGATACGCGCTGGCCAGGTCGTATTGTTTCTTAAAATCTTCATCCTGCCAATTAATTTTTTCTATATTTTCAATGGGCAAAACCCGGTAAGGGCCGGTATCGCGTTGCTTGATAAATTCCAATTCTTCAATGCGCGGATATAATAATTTGGGGTTAGAGATACACAAAGTCCTTGAGCCCATCAATAATAATTCAACAGCTAAAGATAATATGATGAGACCGATGACCAGCCCGCGCTTATTCTTGGCATTAAGGTAAAATTTAAACAGCAGCACCGAACAAAATAAGGCAATAATCGGGAAAAGAACCGCGAAACTATTGAATTTAAGGTTATCCGCAAAAATATTAAAGTAAAATGGTATTTTTTTATCAAAGTAATACGCCGCCGGATGATTAAAATGAAACAGGCCTTTGGCAACAAGAAGCGAAATCATAGACCTTACCAGCTGCAAAACCTGGTTTTTCCCAAAAATCAACAGCAGATTGATGAGACTAAATACAGAAACTAAAGCCACAAGCAGCGTAACCAAAATACGATAAACAAGCCTGCCGGCCTTGCCATCCTTATCCTGAAAAACATAATCCGCCCCGCATCCTGATAAAATAGCCATAAACGGGAAATAGAAGGTCTCCCAGCGATTTGGCGTCAAAATAAAAAATTGCGGAAAAATTTTATAAATGCCAAGCCTGACCTGCCTGAAACTGATAATAAAAAGATAAGAGATGATAAAAATAAAGCCATACCTGGCAAAATTAACCTCTTTTACCGCCGGCCTCCTGAATAAGGCCAAAAGCGCGAAAATAAGCGCCGTATACCCGATATAATAACAGGCGTACTCCACTCCGCCAAAAAACCAAAAAACCTTTCCGCTAAAAGTGGTATCTCCCACAATATTAGGGAGTATGGTATTTATCAATACGGATATGATCCTCGTAAAACTCCAACCGCTTTCGGCTAACCATTTTTCTGCTCTTAAAGAACGGTGCGAGAAGGGGACCAGCTCTAAAGTCGGGATGGCCTGGATAGCCCCTATTGCCAGGCCCAATAAAATTCCGCAGGCAAATAATAATGTTAATCTTAAAAAATCGCGCCTCGCATAATTTGCCGCAAAAGACCGGTAAAAGAAATAAGCAGTTGCGGCAATAAATATATAGAACGAAGAAATCATTACGCCGTTTAATACGGTACAGCCCAACGCTAAAGCTAAAAACACAGAATACAAAAACTTTTTCTTTTCCAAGAGATACTCAATAGCCAAGAGTACTAAGGCAAAGAAGACAAAAGGCCCGACATACATTACCCATTGCATTTCCGCTAAATAACCCGGGCACAACATATATACCAGCCCGGAAATAGCCGCCCCGTAGATGGAAATTTTTATCTTACGCATATAAAGATACATAAATATCCCGGACAAAATGATATTGAACATCCGGATTAACCCCCACGTATATAAATTAGGGAATAAATTAAAAATAATATCCACGGGAGAAAAGATATTAATATCGTTTGTGGCGTGCATGGGATAGCCGTTCATTATATAAGGGTTCCACAATGGCGCCTGGCCTAATTTTAAGATTTGCGCGGCCAATAATTTAAGCGGAAAGGCGGTATAGGTAACATCGCAATGGGGATTTGTGGGAGTTATGGCAAATCCTAAAAATACCGCCTTCCAGCATAAGGCTATTACCACTAAAACTAAAAAACCTACCGCTAAGTAGTCTTTTCTCATGCGATTGGCTGCCTTTTAAATAACCCCGGGAAAAAGGTTTGCAAGGCATAAATTAGATCAACGCCCAGTGTCTTGTCCTTTATCCCCTTCATCAATCTTTTAAAAAGCCATTTTGGGTTAAAATAAAACTTAAAATAGAAAAGGTCGTAATACCTGTTCATCACCTGATGGCTCAAATTCGGATGGCGATAAACAGCGCCGCCGCCGTGAAGCTTGTATAAAGACCAGTCACGGCTTTTAATTAAGCCCATCCGGTCAAACTGCTGGAAGAGCCGGGAGTCAGGCGTGGGCATGGTAATGGTAACCTTGGCCAGGTCAGGCATTAATTTTAAGGCAAAATTTATCGTCCTTTTCATGCTCTCTTCGGTCTCTACAGGCAGGCCGAACATAAAAAACCCCACGCTTTCCAGGCCCACTTTTTTTACCAGCTCCATCGCGCGTATCCCCTGCTCCAGAGTAATCCCCTTATCAATAGAATCAAGGCAGGCCTGGTCCCCGCTCTCAAAACCAATGGATACCTGGTATAAGCCCGCTCTTTTAGCCAAACGCAGGAATTCCTCGTCCACGCAATTGACCCTTAAACCCGCGGCAAGATTCCATGGGAATTTTAAACCTTCTTTTAAGATCAGCCGGCAAATCTCCTTGGCGCGCGGCATATCGGTGGTAAACTGGTCATCAATAATATGGATCTCCTGGTACCCCAGGCTGAGGTCATACTTAATTTCATCTATTACCCTGGCGGGAGATTTGTATCTTACGCTCCGGCCAAAAATCCCTTTGCCGCAAAAAGAACAGTTAAAGGCGCAGCCGCGGCTGGTCATCACCTTGGCCATAGGATTCTTCCTGCTTACCAACCTGGGGCATCTGTATCTCTTTATATCAAACATATCCAGGGCGGGAAAAGGCAGGGAATCCAGGTCTTTAATGGCCGGACGGGGCGCCGTAGCGTATATCTCTTGCCCTTCTTTATAATATATGCCTTTTATCTCTGAAAGTTTTTTACCTCCGGCAATCTCTACTATGGTCATATCGCCCTCTCCCACTGCCACGATATCAAATTCAGATGCCGCCAGGCTCTCCTTTGGTAAAACAGAAGGATGCGGGCCTCCCAAGACCAATTTAACCTGGTTGCCTAACTTCTTCCTCAGCATCCTGCTCAGCTCCGCTACTTCCAAAAATAAGGCGGTGGTAGAAGTCATACCGATAATGCGCGGCCTTTTTTCATCCAGGACCCTGTCTAAAAGCCGGTAAGGTTCATCTTCTATCCCCAGGTCCAACACCGAAACCTTAAAATTTTTCTCCCTCAATATGGCGGCGAGGCACGCATAGGAAATCAAGGGAAAAACCTGGACACTGGCATTGACCCTGGTGCCTGAATAACTTCCAAAGGCCGTAGGGTGATTAATCAGCAAAACATCTTCTCTTACAACCATCATAACTGTTTGTCTGTCTTTCTGCGGATATAGGTTAAGGAATCTTCGGGAAAATCCATATCACGTTTAAACTTTGCCGTAAAATAATAATCTCTCGCCAATTTAAGGTAATCTCTCATCACCCGATAAAGGGAAGAAAAAGAAAGGGCTTTTGACGTTCCCTCCTTTCTTGTGCCTAAACGGCAGGGGACTTCGGCAAAAAGATAACCTTTTTTTATTAATCTGATCACCAGGTCAGTCTGGAAGAAAAACCCCCTGCATCTGTATCGGATGCATTTCAATATGGATTTGCGGTAAAGCACTGTGCCGTTGGTATAATTAAGGCTGGTGGAAAAAGTACTATTAATAATAAAGCGGTATAGCCCTGAAATTATATTGCGGCAAAGTGGGCGCACTTCTTTATTGAACACAAACGGGATAACCATATCCACGTCGTAGAACAGCTTAAAATAACGCAATGTCTCCTTGGGGTAATTTTCATTATCTGCCGGGAACAAGGCGACGATATCGCCCTTTGCCGCGTCAATACTATCCCAGAAAGACGCGCCTATGCCCTGCGGCGCATCATGAATAAGTAAATCAACTCTTTTTTCTTCCTCCATTTTTTGCTTAACTAAACCGGCGGTATTGTCCGTGCTGCCGTCACTGACAACGATTATTTCGCCTTCTATGCCCAGCTCGTCAAGCGCCCTTAAGGTGTGATCGATGGCCGGGATAATGTTATCTTCCTCATTAAGGGCGGACATAATAATGCTTAAAGTCGGTTTATTGATTTTGGCGTCTCCTGTTCACTTTTTGGCTATCATAAATATTTGCCCATCGGCAAAAGCAACGGGTAGCCTTTGCGCTTTAAGTAAATACGCTAATCTATTTACCGAAGTATGCACCTGTTTCCAGGCCCTTTTCAATAGGCTATTGTTTATAAATTTATCGGCATAATGAAAAGACCTGGTAATTAAGTCCTGGATGCTGTAAAGAGTAGAATAACTCTCGTGCGCATAAATAGAAAAACCGGCCTTGGTTAAGATTTTTTTCAAGGTAGCGATGGAAAAATAATACAAGTGCTCCGGAGGTTTTAAAGAACCCCTGCCGATTATATGGTCAAAATCTACGGTGATGATGCATAACAGGCCGTCTTTTTTTAAAACCCGGGAGGCTTCCTCCAATTCCTGGAGGGGATTTAAAAGATGCTCTATAACTCCTATCATACAGACCACATCAAAATGGGCATCGGGAAAACCGCAACTGGCAGTGCTGCCGGTAAAGACTTTTACTTTTAGTTCTCTCTGCGCCCACTGCGCCGCCTCATCGCTAAAGTCAACGCCAAACGCCTCCCAGCCCTTTTCCTGCGCGCACCGGACAAAAAAACCGAAAGCGCAGCCGACATCTAAAATTCTCCCTTTTCCGGGCCTGGCCTTTTGTATCTTAGCTAATATCTTAGAGCAATTCTTCTGGTGGATATCTCTCTCGCCAAGATAATCCCTGTAACCCTGGCCTGCCCTGTCTTTGCGCGCGAAATAATCCGTATTATAAAATTCCCTGTATTCATTTAGCGGCGGCTGCGGATTTACATATATCAGGCCGTCGTTTAAGCACCTGACAATCGTATAGCCGCCTAATAAGCGGTATACCCGGCTGTTATCACTACCGCAAAGGACGCATTTTGTTGAATTTCTATTATTCATTTAACATATTCTTTATAAATTCTTCTCTCGGCAATAATGGCGAAGAATCCTCTATCGGCCGGCCAAATTCCAGCTTAGGGATTATTTTCTCGCCGCTCTTTACCTTAATATCGTAAACCACAGGCCCTTTTAGCTGGAGCGCTTTCTTTAATTTAGTCTTTAGCTCTTTATGGTTTTTTATCTCTTCTGTCTTGATACCGTAAGCGGCGGCTATTTTACCAAAATCAGGAAAACCCAGGCCGCTGCCGGGATCCGCGGCCACATAACGGGAATTTAACCAGGTATCCTGGGTCTGCTTGATTATCCCGTAGCCGCTGTTATTCATCACGAATATTTTAATGGGCAGCTTATTATAAACCACTGTCTCAAGCTCCTGGATATTCATCTGTAAACCGCCATCTCCTATCAGGCAGATGACCTGCCTTTTTGGCGCGGCAAATTGCGCGCCGATACTGGCGGGCAAGGCATAGCCCATAGGAGAATGATTGAAGGCGCTGAACAACATCTGCCTGTGCCTCATCTTATAGCCCTGCATAGTCCAGGTCAAAGTTGCCCCGGCATCAGTAATGATGATATCGCTATCTTTTGTCTGGCGGGATAACTCATCCATAAAAACATAAGGATTTACTTTTTCTTTCTGGCTGTAATACTCCCTGGGGCAAATAGGGTATTTTATCCGCCACTGCCTGATTTTTTCCTTCCAGCCTGATAAATCCCGCGGCCTGACTGTCCGGGCGTTTAACGCGGAAAGAAAGGTTTTGATATCGCAGTTAAATTTCAGGTCTATCTGCATACCGTTATTTTTATTTAACTCGGTTTCGTCAATATCTACGGATATCTTTTTGGCCTGGGGCGCGAAGGCCTGGGGCTTGCTGCCGGTCTGGTGCGTATCCAGCCTGGAGCCAAGATTAATGATCAGGTCGGCATTTTGCACGGCAAAGTTGCCGGCCCTGTTCGCCGATATGCCGAAATTTCCAATCAGGCCGGCAGTATTATCCAAAAACATATCAATCGTTGCCCAGGTAGTGGCAAAGGGTATTACGGCCTTTCTTAAAAACTCTTCAAGCAGTTTTTTAGCGTTGCCTAATTTAACTCCGCCTCCCACAACTACCACCGGCCGATGCGCCTGTTCAATCAAAGCTATTGCCTGGCCTATTGCGCTTGCCGGTAAAACGCGGGCCTGTTCCTGCGGTATATAAGGCTCCAGTTCCGCGGGATTTATTTCCTGCCTCTGAATGTCATCGGGTAAATCCAGCAGCACCGGCCCGGGACGGCCGTCCCTAGCCATAAAAAATAATTTTTCCATTTCATATCTAATCTTTCTGGGGTCGGTAACTAAAACCGCGTATTTGGTGAGCGGCCTGACGATACCTATAACATCCATTTCCTGAAAGCCCATCTGCCTGACCCTACGCTCCCCCCTTAACTGCGCAGTGGGAGATTCGCCGGAAATAAAAAGGCAGGGGATGGAATCAAAATAAGCGCAGGCTATGCCCTGGATTAAATTCACCATTCCCGGCCCGCTGGTAGCGATAGAAACTCCCATCTTAGCGGTTACCCGCGCATACGCCTCTGCCGCGATGGCCGCGCCCTGTTCGTTTTCACAGGGTACCCCTTTTAGATTGCGGTTTTTGTCTATGCTGTCAAGCAAGTGCACCACGCATCCGCCGTTACCGACAAAAACGTGCTTAACTTCTTTTGCCAGGCATTCGGTTATATAATCCGAGAGTTTCATCGCGATAAAACCTTCCTCATTTTTTCAATCGCCTTATTTATGGTTTCAATGGAATTGGTATAGCATAACCTGACATATCCTTCGGCATGATCTCCGAAAATCGGGCCGGGCGCCAAGGCTACGCCGGCGTCCGTAAGCATCCTGGCGGCAAATTCCTCGCTGCTGTAGCCGGTATTTTTTATATTGGGGAACACGTAAAATGCGCCCTTTGGCTTTAAACAGCGCACTCCGGGAAGAGTGTTTAAGCCGTCAACCAAGGCATCCCTTCTTTTTCTAAATTCCTCAACCATCTTAAAGATTTGCTCCTGGCTGCCCTTCAAGGCCTCTATGCCGGCCTTCTGGATAAAAGGAGAAACACAGGAAGTGGTAGTCTCTAATACTAACCCCATTTTGCTGATGACCTCTTCTGGCCCGGTAACCACCCCCAGCCTCCAGCCGGTCATAGCATAGGATTTGCTAAAACCATTAACCACAATCGTAGTTTCCCTGCACTGGTCAAACCTGCTCGGAGAATAGTGCCTGGTGCCGGCCTCTTCATAAATCATCCGCGCGTAAATCTCGTCGCTTAAAAGATAAACGTCGCGGCGCCGGGCTATTTCAAACATCCTTTTTACCTGGTCCTCTGTCATCACCGCGCCGGTAGGGTTGCTCGGCGAATTCATAATAATCATCCGGGTCTTTGCCGTTACCGCCTTCTCAACATCATCGGGGTCCAGCCTGAATTCGTTTTCTTCGCGCAGCGGCACCCTGACTATCTTAATCCCCAGGAATTTTAAAATAGAAAAATAAGAAACAAAGCCAGGATCAGGGACAATGACCTCTTCGCCCGGGTCTACCAGGCAGCTGGCAGCATAATAAATCATCACATTCGCGCCCGGGCAAACCAAAAGCTGTTCCGGGGCAGGCCGAAAACCCCGGGACCTCACTGTAACTTCGCTGGCCGCATCTTTGAGCTCCCTTAAGCCGCCGGAGGGCGCGTAATGCGTCTGGTGGCCTTTCAGGGCCTCAATAGCAGCCTGCGTAATATTCTCAGGCGTGCCAAAATCCGGGTCGCCCAATTCAAAATGCAGAATTTCCCTGCCCTGTCTTTCCAGGTCCCGGCCCAGGGTGAGAATCTGAAACATCCTCTGCCCTTCCAGCCTCTGCGCTGCCTGCGATAATTTCTTCATATTTTTAAATAAAATTAATATGCGGCGGCGGCTCCGTAGCCGGCTCTTTTATCTCAATTAACCCCTTTTTATATTTATCCAAGGCTTCATTTACCTTGTGCTGCACGCACAGCGTTCCGCACATTGTTTTGGCGTTAAACCGTTCAGAAGCCAATTCCTCCATTACTTCCCAATAGCGGTCGCTAAAGACTATCTCCTTAAACGGGGTATCAATAAAATTTCCGATATGGTATTTTTTATACCTCTCGTTAAACAGGCAGCCGCAAGGCGCCACCAGTCCTGAGCCGGAAATCTGCAGTAAAAAAGGCGGGCCAAAACAGCGTTCGTAATCACGCTTACCCTCTGATTCAATTTTAGACCATTTGACCTTAACCAGGTAATCCTGGTCAGATAAAGCCTCTGCCTCTTTCAAAGTATCATATAACTCCTTATAACCTTTATAATTTACCCCCAGCGCGCCAAACTCGTCATCGCTGCAATGCTTAATGACCAAATAGTCCGGCCTTAACTCCTTGCCTAACCTGGCTAACGGTAAAATCTGGTCGCGGAATTGCGGCATCAGCACCATCTGCATACCGATAGTTACAGGTAGGTTTTTCTCTTTTTTTATGGCCACGGCCTTTTTAATATTTTCCTTGACCCGGCAAAAGGCCTCTATAGGCGCGCCCATAATCTCCTGATAACGCTTGGGCTCTGCGGCGGTGATGTTAAAACGCAAATAAGTCAGGCAAGGCAGTATCTGCCGCAGCATCTCCTCGCCTAAAAGATAGCCGTTAGTGCCTGAGGCCATGGAAATCCCTTTATTATGGCCGTATTTTATGCTATAGGCATAGGCCGGCGAAAGAGAGCTCTCCCCGTCACTGACAAAACTAATCCCCTTTACCCCGATTTCAGCGCAGTCATCCAGGAAACGGCGCATTACTTCAATGGTAATACGCCCGCGCTTATTCTCCTGAAGAGTAGAATAACAATATACGCATTTATAATTACAGGCCCGTGTCAAGGACATATCAATCGTAATCGGCGCGAACCTGGCGCCTTGTTCCCAGGCCCGCAATCTCTCCTGGTGCCAGCTAATCTTTGTGCCGTCTAATACCAACTTGTTATTTACGCCGAGCATTTCTTAGATAAAATTAACGTGCGCTGGGGGGTGCTTAAGCTCCCAGAGATACCGGTTTATCTCATCCATCCGGCAGTTCACCCTGCAGGCCCTGGTATCCAGCCTGTCGCTAGCCCAACACACCAGCTCTTTTCTTTTTCGGCTCTCCCAAATATCTTTAAAACTGCTCCGGTAGATATTGCCCAAACGGAATTTATCTTTGGTAAGATAAATGCTGCAGGCCCAGAGGTCGCCCGCGGCATCAATATACGCCCAGAAGGAAAGGGCGTAACAATGCTTGTAGGGACGCCTGGCCGTATCCCATTTCTTCATCGTATGGATACGAAAGATAACATGAAAGTCCTCATCATTAAATTTCAGCAGGTCCTGCGCCAGTTTTAAATAATTATTATATTTTATATTCCTGTACCTGTTGGTCTTACTTAACGGGTGCTGGGAATAAGGCTTTACCACCAGATAGTCCATCCCTGCCGCCTTTGCCTTTTTAGCCAGCGTACTTACTTCGTGCGCATTTTCCGGCAAAAGCACTAGCTGCATTCCCAGGGCGCAGGCATAACCTCTTTTTCTCTTTAGCTCCGCGGCATAAGCCATATTATCCAGGACGCGCTCAAAATCCCCAGGCTTTGCCCGATGAATTTTAGCATAGGTGCCCTTTATCCCGGCATTTACGCTTACCTTAATCCAGGAAAGGAAAGGCAAAGTTTTATCCGCGGCCCGGCGGTCAAATAATACCGCGTTGGTGGTAACAGCCGTATCAATGCCGGATTTTTTGGTAAAGGCGATAATCTGCGCCATATCTTGATGCAAAAATGGCTCGCCCTCTCCGGCATACATAATGCTTTTTACTCCCAGCCTAGCCATTTCCGATAATCTTTCCTTAAATATACCCGCGTTAAGGAACCTGGGCTGGTATTCCATAAAATCCAGCGCGCAATATACGCAACGGTGATTACAGGAACCAGCGGGAGATATCTCCATATAAACAGGATAAATGCTCCTGCCCTGGAGCCAGTCGTTTACCCTGGGAAGATGGTACATCAATTTATGGCTGTCAATTTTAAATTTATCCATTCTTAGTCAACCCTTCGACACGCTCAGGGTTGACACTGAGCGGCACATATCTACCGCGGCCATTAGGCCGCGGCTTGGATGCCGTAGAATGTGTCAATTTATCCGCTATCGCATGGCAAATAGCTAAATGAGTAATCTCCACGTAGCCGTAAGAATCAGAAGGCGCATAAAAATTAATATCGCCTAACTTCCTCAAAGGATTATCTCTGTCAAAACCGGAAAGGGTAATAATAAAACATCCCCTCTCCCCGGCTTTCGCGGTCGCGTTGAGAATATTCTTTGACTTGCCGGAACTGCTGATAGAAAAAAGTATGTCCCCTTTTTGCGAAAGCATCTCCAGCGGCTTCTGAAAGACATACTCATAACCCAAATCATTGCCCAGGCAGGTAATGAGGCTGGGGTCATTAAAGGCAAGGGCGGCAAGGGAGCAATTTTTTAAAAAGTCGGTCGCGATATGGCTGGCGATTGAGGCGCTGCCCCCGTTTCCGATAAGGATTACCTTAGCGCCTTTTTTTGCCTGGCCGGCAATGATACGGCTAATGCCTGAAACCGCCTGGTCAAAAGACAGCGATTGCCCCTTTTGGCCGCGGATTTCTATTTTTGAAAAAAGTCCGGCTAATTCTTTGAAATATTCCATTTTATTTAAGCAGCGTGGCGATATATTTGAATAACGGCACCGGCTCTACGGGCAGGCGGTTGCCGACAATCAATACCTTCATTGCCCCCACCGCGTTTCCGATAAAGCCGATTACCTCCATAGGATTATCCTTAAAGACACAGGGAGCGGTAATAGAAAAATAGGCATCTCCTGCGCCGATGCGGTCCACTATCTCCTTGGAAAATATGGAAACTTCCTTAAAGCCTTCTTTTTTTGAGTAAACCAAAGACCCCTTATGCCCGCGGGTAATGATTATCTTATGGCAATTAAGCTTTTTGCTGATAATCCGGACTAACTGTTTTAAATCGGAAAATCTATCGTGGCAGGCAAACCTGATCTCGGCCTCATCTATGCAGATATAATCAACGCGGGGAAACTTGGTAATCAGGTTAAAGCCGATATTGGCGCTGTTTGTCTGGACATTTACCGCTAAAAAGTTGGCTTTCTCGCAGAGGGTTTGCACAATTTTCGGCGTAATAAAACCGTGGCCGAAATCCGCCACTAAAACCATATCAAAATCTTTCAGGCGCCTATCCAGGTAATCGCAAACCCGGCTTTCCAGGGCAGGCGGCAGGGCCGCGGCATCTTCCAGGTAACAGATTTCAAACAATTTAGTCAAAAAATTTGGCTCAACAAACCTGCGCTTGACTACTGTCGGGGCGTCCTGGCGGTCATAAAAATTGGTTTTTATATTCGGCCGAAGATGGGTTTTGATAAAATCTTTGTAATCATTCTTTTGCCCCAGGCAGCTCACCAGGGTAACATCTTTGCAAAACCCCGCGATGTGGTTAGCCGCCGCCAAGACCCCTCCGGCAAAGATTTCATCATTAACAAATTTGGTGGCGATAATATTGTCCTTCTGGGCCTTTGCCATCCCCACGCAGTAATGGTACTCGTCTATGATTACGTCCCCTATCACCAGGACTTTTACGCCCGCTATGGCCTTAAGGGTATTGATAATCCTGTCGCAGGCATAACGCTTCCTGAAATCCAGGAAGAAATTCCTTGCCTCTTCGGGATAGGGCGTCAGAAACATATTTATCAAAGAAGAAGAGCTGAAGGATACTTCGTCGGTAAAATACATTGCCCCGCCTACAGACTTAACCGCCTCTTCTTCCTCATAGATTTTCGCGGTGATATCATCCTGCCTCTTGGCGTAATCATTGCCCTTGACATAAAAATGGGGCCTAAGCCTCTTTATTGTTTCCGTGGCGGTCGGCCAGTCGTTGATAGCCACATAATCCACGCACTCAATAGCGGCAATGCTCTCGGCGCGTAAATCCTGATTAAATACGGGCCGGCCAGGGCCTTTATTCACATATTCATCCCTGGTTACGGTAACCACCAGGACATCCGCTTTTTTCTTGGCCGCTTCAAAATGCTTGAGATGGCCGGGGTGGAGTAAATCAAACACGCCGTGGCAGTGGCTTATTTTTTTACCTTTCTTCCTTAAGGCCCCGAGCAGCGGAGTTAATTCATCAATTTTTTTAATCTTCGCGTAGATATCTTTTTTCATCGCCCCGCCATTTTACCCGGATAGATATTGGAACCACTCCTTTGTGGCTTCTCCTATTTTCTCCGGCGTCCAAACAGGCGCGGACCGCCAAAAATCAATATTGTCCAGCAAAATCTTAACGCCTTGTTTCAGGGTAATTTCCGGCTCCCACCTTAGCATTGCCTTAATCTTGGCGATATCGGCGAAAGTGCAATCCGGTTCGCCTGGCCGCTTGGGGATATAGACCACATCTCCGCCTAAAAATTCCACTAAAGAATTTACGCTGTAAGTATTGCCTGAGCCGACATTAAAAATCTCATCTTTACAATCCGATTCTGACGCCCTGATAAAGGCATTTACCACATCGGTGACAAAAATAAAATCCCTGGTCTGCTTGCCGTCTCCGACTACCGTAAATGGCTTATGATTTAATTTCTGCGCCAGGAACACGCCAAAGACCGCGCCATATGTGCCGCCAGTCCGAGAGCGCGGGCCGTAAACATTGAACAGCCGTAAGGAAATAACAGGCAATCTGTATACCTTTGCCCAGTGCAAAACAATCTGCTCTCCTAAGAATTTTGTCAGGGCATAGGGATATTGGGGCAGGATCTTGGCGGTTTCGGGAGTAGGATAGACATCCGTAATGCCGTAACAGGAAGAAGACGCCGCGTAAACAAGCTTCTTTACGCCCGAAAGGCGGCTGGCCTCGGCTACGCAAAGTGTGCCGGTAACATTGGATTTATAATAAGCCAGGGGGTTAACAATGGAAGGCACGATATCCGCCAGAGCCGCCACATGAAAAACCCTCTCAATGCCCTTAAAATGCGGCATTATCCCCGCAAGATTAGAAATATCTTCTTCAATAAGGGTAAGGTTCGGGTGGCTTTTCTGCCCGGATAAATTTTCCGGCCGGCCGGTGGAAAAATTATCTATGACCGTAACCCGGTGCCCGTCCCTCAATAACCGCTCAACCAAGTGGCTCCCGATAAACCCTGCCCCGCCGGTCACTAAATATCTCATTTTTCTCCCAAACTTACCGTTTCTTTTTCAATAAGGTTCGGCGCTAATAAGGAAGCTTCTTTTCGCAAGTATTCTATCTCCTTATGCAGCCTTTCATATTCCTGTAATTTAAAAGCGAAAAATTCCTGGGTCAGCTGGATTTTCATCTTGATACCATGCGGGGTGAGCAAATACATATAGGCAAGCTTATTTTTAGAATTTTTGAAGTTCCTGGCCTCAACAACTCCCTTCTCAATGAGGGCCCGGAGTAGAAAATTGGTCTTGCCTAAGCTGATGCCGAGCTTTTGAGCAAGGTCGCGTTGAGTAAGGTGGGGATTTTGCTCTAACTCTTTGATAACGTAGAGGATTTTTTCGTGATTTAGAACGTCGTTCTTGTGGTTATTCATATGTTCACAGGTTGAACATATCCTAACAGACGACTGCGAAAAAGTCAAGACAATTTATGAGGTCCCTAAAAAACTGCCCTTAACACCGCAAAGACGCTAAAATCCGCAAAAACGCAAAGGATTTTGCGACGATAAATTTTGCGTCTTTGCGGACATTTTGCGGTTTAGCGGTGTAATCGGGCTTTTGAGGGGCCTCTTATTAAAAAGGAAGGCGTATTCCTGCTTCTACGGCAGATTCTCCCTGCAGCTTTTTCAGGCGTAGAAAGGCCTGGGCATCAGACTGGCTTAAGAGGCGGCGGGTAAAGGTGATACTCATACCCAGCGGCTCTCCTGCTTTATCCTTAAGCATCAAGGTAATGCTATTCTTATTCGCTAAAAAAATCTCGGCCGCAAATTCCAGATTATGCCTGCGGCCTTGGCCATAGTCCATCTCAAAATTAAGCCCTAATTTACGGCTGAATTTCCAGGCGCCATAAAGACAGATAAGCCGGCCTTTACGCCCCGGACCAGCCTTAGAACCAATGCCCAACCGGTACTTTATCTTGCCTTCCCTGGGATATAGATTAGGGCTCTCTATTTGGCCGCGGAAATCAAAGCGCGATTGCGGCTCGCCAAAAAGAATATAAGTAAGCTTATTTGCGTTATTTAGCTGCCAATATCCCTCAAAAGTTAAGGCCTGCTTTGCCCTGGTCTTTGTTTTTAAATCAACTCTTTCGTAAGTATAGGTAATCTGCTGGTTTTGATTTACCTGCCAGGCGCCTTCCCAGACCAGCGTATCCGGCAAGGCCTTTTTTGTTACCGCCAGGTTAATACGGTTGGCCTCATCCGCCTGCCAGAAACCGTTTAGTTTCAAAAGTTGAAAGCGGGTTTGGCCCTCTCTATCGCGGCTTTTAACCTGAAAAGTCAAGCCATCCTTATTTACGCCAACTATATCCGCTTTCAGCGCTAAACAATCGCCTTTAAGCTGTTCCCTGGTTTCATCAAGAACAAGCTCCAGATCATGATTTGCGCCAAGGCGCCACTTGCCCTCAAAAATAATTTTATCAGCCAGGCCGTATCTCCTGCGCCAGGCCTGCGGCTCATTGAGCCAATAAATCAGGCGGTTGCGGTTATCTATGGAAAAACGGCCATTAGCCGCCAAGGCCTTCTTGCCTGCCCCCCTGGAGATTAAAAGCTGATTGCGGCTATTTAGAGAATATCCCTTCTTCACGCTATTTCTTACGATAAGCCAGCGCCAAATGCGTTAAGAAAAGTAAAATCGCATTGGCGCAAAGTATTAACTGCACCCCGACCAGGCTCTTGTGGAATAAAATAATGGCGCCAAACTGACAGAGCGTAAATAAAACCAGGTATTTGATAAAACGCAGGTCCGCAATAGAGAGAAAATAGTTAATCAGCATATATAAAAGCACAAAGAAACTCATGGACAGGCTAAACAATCGGCCCAGAATAATAGATTCTGGGTAAGCCTTTCCCGTAAGCGCTTTTAATACAAAGGCGGGAAAGAGATTGTAACCGACGGCAGCGATAAGGCATAAGCCGGCAGTATATAAAAGGGCCTGGCGCAGCACAGGCCGGGTATCCATATTTTTTGCCTTTAATCCGCTGACCCGGGGGAACATTACTATTGCTATTGCCGACGGGAAAAATAAGAAAATTTTTCCCACTAATTGCGCCAGGGAATATAAACCGGAGTCCTGCGGCAAAAAGTAATATCTGACCAAAACCGTATCCAGCATGACCAGGGACATATAACAAAGATAACTTACGGCTACAGGAACCAGATAAAAAAATAATTCCCGGTAATTTACGCTGATATCGCCGGAAGAATGGTTATGCCCTGCCGCCGCAAGGTGACGCCTTAAGGCAAAATAAAAAATAATAATGGTGCTGGCTATGGAAATGAGCAGCGCGCTTAAGGCGCCGCTGATACCAAATCCCCAGGCGATGAAGATAAAGGCAAGCGCCAGTTTTAAAAAGGTGGCGATTACCGGGCCGGACGCTAACCAGGTAAAAAGTTCCAGGCCCTGGATACATCCGGAAAATACCGGCAAGACCCAGGATAAAGCCAGCAACATTGCCAACAGATACGCTCCGGTACGAGAGGAAACTTTTAAAATATCGGTAATGCGCCCGGAAAGGGATAAAAAGATGAATAAAGTAAGGGCGGCGAGGATAAGAATATGCCTTAAAACTCCCCGTAATAAAATTTTAACTTTATGCCCATGGCCAAGAACGCTGTATTCCGTGCAATATTTGCTTAAGCCGGTATGGACAGTAGCCAGGGTATAATAAGAAACGATAAATATGGAAAGCAGCGCGCTGAATGCCGCAAAGTCAGCGGCAGAAAGGCTGTGGGCAACCAGCAATTGATAAACAAAGTTAAGCAAATTTACCGCGGAGTTTCCGATAAAAACAAGGATAGTATTGCGGGTGAAGGTATCTATGTTTTTCAGGAAGGGACGCCGCATAGTTTAAATAACAAGCCTTAAAAACCTGCGCGCGCCGACTTTCAAAATACCGCTTTTCTGCGGGGTAAAATTCTCTTTATCAACGGGAGAATTATCAAAAAATACCGCGCGCTGGCTGATTAACCTGCGCGCCTCATTGCCGCTATTTACCAGGCCGCTATTTACCAGGATAACCACGATAGTCTGGCCGGCGCCTATTTTATATTCGGCCACCTCTTTCGGCAGCTCTTTCTGGCTAAAGACGCGCAGAAATTCCTGGCGCGCCAGAGAGGCGGCCTTTTGGCAATGGTACTGGGCAATGATATTTTCGGCCAGCCTTAACTTCGCCTCCTTAGGGTGCATCTTTTTTATTTGTTCCAGGTCTTCATCGGTCAGGAGTTGGTAATATTTAAACATTAGCTCATCGGAAATGGACATAATCTTTCCGAACATGCTGTCGCTGGATTCATTGATGCCGATATAATTGCCAAAGGACTTACTCATCTTTTGCGCGCCGTCAGTCCCTTCTAATAACGGCAGCATAATCACCGCCTGGGGCGCCTGGTTAAAATCCTTCTGCAGCTCCCTGCCCAATAAAAGGTTAAATTTCTGGTCAATGCCTCCGATTTCAATATCCGCCTCCAGGCGCACCGAATCATAGGCCTGGAGCAGGGGATAGTAAAATTCCAAAAGCGAGATATCCCGGCCCTGGGTATAACGCTGGTTGAAATCCTGGCGCGCCAGGATTTGCGCCAGGGTAACATAAGAGGCTAAATTTAGGATTTCGCCGGAATTCATTTTCCTAAACCAGGCGCTGTTAAAAGCCACCCGGGTCTTTCCGGAGTCCAAAATCTTAAATACCTGTTTTTTGTAGGTTGCGGCGTTTTCTTTTACTTCTTTTTCGCTCAGGCGCCTGCGCATCTTGTCCTGGCCGCTGGGGTCGCCAATCATCCCCGTAAAATCGCCGATTAAGAAAATAACCTGGTGGCCCAAATCCTGGAACTGGCGCATTTTCCTTAATAAAACTGTATGCCCCAGGTGGATATCCGGAGCAGTAGGGTCAAAACCCACCTTGACCCTCAAGGGCCTTTTCCTGTTTAAGCTCTGCTCTAATTTTTTCTTTAGTTCTTCTTCCGAGATTATCTCCGCTGCGCCGCGCCGGATAATCTCCATCTGCTTATGGATATCCATTACACCCTCGCGCTTAAACCAATCTTAGCCTGTTCCACATCCACCTTAATTACCTTAACTTTAATCTTATCTGCCGGCTTTAGTTTTGCGGCTGTATCCTTGTCAATTTCGCTGGCATAGACCAGGCCTTCCAGGTCCTCCTTTATCTTTACAAATACGCCAAAGTCGGTAATGCTGACTACTTCCGCCTCCAGGACCGTCTCTAAAGGATAGGCGCTGGCAATTTCCGGCCAGGGATTAGGCTGCAGCTGTTTTAGCCCTAAGGCAATGCGCCGGTTCCGGCTGTCCACGGAAAGCACCGCCACATCCACCTTCTGCCCCTTTTTTAACACATCGGCGGGATTAGCCACTCTTTTAGTCCAGGACATATCTGAAACGTGGATCATCCCTTCCAGGCTGCTATCTAGTTCTACAAAGGCGCCGTATTCGGTAAAACCCCTGACCCTGCCGCAAATCCTGGTGCCTGCCGGATATTTAGACTCTGCCTCCAGCCAAGGATTCTGTTCTAACTGTTTAAGGCTTAAGGAAATCCTGCGCGAATCCTTATCTATGTTCAATACCTGGGTCTCCAGGGTATCTCCAATGGCAAACATTTCATTCGGCTGAGTGACTCTCTTGGTCCAAGAAATTTCCGAAACATGGATTAGGCCCTCAATGCCCTTTTCCAATTCTACGAACACCCCATAAGGAAGGATATTCACGACCTTACCCTTTACCTTGGAACCGACGCTATATTTTGTCTCAATATCCTGCCA
>VGKK01000008.1 GCA_016867095.1 Candidatus Omnitrophota bacterium
CTTACGGTCAATATCCAACTTGGCAAACCCCAAATCGCAGAAACCCAGGTCAAGAACCATTATCTTTTAAAATCCCCCGAATATAATAAATACTATCAGCAGTATCAGCAGGATAGCCAATAAGTAAAAATCGTTAAAATAAAAGAAATCGCCGAGGCGATCCTTGAAAGAATACTGCGAGGGGGCGTTGGTTTTATTATAGGCGGGCGAGACATTAAAGAATTTCCGGAACTCGTCTATCTGCTCGGGCTTAAATCTTAAATATACGCCGCCGATTTTATAAGCGGGTATCTTGCCGCTCTCGGCTAAATCCAGGACCTCTTTTTCTGAAACACCCAACATCAGAGAAACATCCCTGACGGTTAAAAGTTTTTCCGCCATTTTTAATCACCGATGTACACGGATTCTTTACGGATTTACACGGACAATACTTTTTATCCGTGCATATCCCTGCCTGCAGGCAGGCAGGCAGGCGTTCTTTTATCCGTGAAAATCTGTGCTTATTTACCCACTTTGCCTGCGGCCACCCAGGAGTCTATTGCCTTTCTCTCAAATCTCCAATCATTGCCTTCCTTTACTGCCGGGACCTTGCCTGAATTAGCCCATTCCATAATTGAATTTAAATCTACCTCCAGATAGCGCGCCAGTTCTTCCACATTCAGGAAATCATGCAGCATAGAACAGTTGCCTTCTAATATCGCGCCCTCCGCGATATTTAACCTGGCCGCGTAAATATCGCCTTGTACTATGGCCGTGGGCAAAAGGATTAGCCTTTGTTTAGCGGTTATCCTGCCCCTGATCCTGCCGCCGATAATCACATTATCCCCGACGATATCCGCCGTAACGGCCGCGGCCTGGCCGATAGTCAAATTGCCGCGCGCCTCTAAATTCCCTTCAAATTTACCATTTATACGCAAGTTTACCGGGTCCTTAAAAGTTAACGTGCCCTGCATTGTAGCATCAACGTCAAGAACCTTCTCCTCTACTCTCTTTTTAAAAGCCATTATTTACCACCTCCCTTTTCTTCGCTAAAAAGCATATCTTCAAAATACCTTAAAAGAAAAAGCGCCACTAATGCCAACAATGTGGTAAATATGCCTCCGAGATAAAAACCGCAGCCTATGGCTAAACCTATACCGGCCACCACCCAAAGGCTGGCAGCGGTAGTCAAGCCCTTGACGCCTCCCCTGTCCCTGATAATGGCGCCCGCCCCTAAAAAACCGATACCGGTAATGACCCCCGCGGCCAGGCGCACAGGATCCAGGGGGACCATACGGATATATATATCAAAAAGATACAAGGATGTCAACATCATAAGACAGGAACCCAAACCAACCAGGATATGCGTCCGTAATCCGGCAGCCCGGCGGTGAAGCTGGCGTTCCAAGCCGATTAGTCCGCCCAAAAACGCGGATAACACCAGGCGCAGCATAATCTGTCCATCACTAAACATGGCATCCTCCTTTAATGAGCACACAACTTACGAACACGTTACCCGAGCTTATCAGAAAGCTCGGTATGCCGCTTTCTGCGGCAAGTGCGAGTAAGTTGTTGTGCGAATTAACCCCCCGCAGTCAAATCCAGGCCCGAGCTATACCCCTTTTTATACAGCCTATAACCCAGGCCCGCTATCATTGCCGCGTTATCCAGGCAAAATTCCTTAGGCGGGAAATATACCTTTATCTTATTCCTTAAGGCAGCGGCATTGAATTTCAACCGCAAACTGTTATTGGCTACCACGCCCCCGCCTATAACCAAGCGATTCAGCCCCTTCATCTTACAGGCCAATAAAGCCTTGTGGATGAGCGTGTCAATAACGGCCTGCTGAAAAGAGGCGGCGATATCATTGGTGAACGGGTAAGCAGGTGAGCGGGTAAACGGGTTTAACCGGCCGACCGGCCGACCGGCCGACCGGCTAACATAATACAACACCGCGGTTTTTATCCCGCTGAAACTAAAATCCAGGGGGTTATTGGTATTAGAGCAGCCGAATTTCATCCTGCGGGCGTCGCCGTTCTTGGCCAAACGTTCAATAACCGGCCCGCCTGGATAGGCAAGGTTTAAAATTTTCGCCACCTTGTCAAACGCCTCGCCGCAGGCATCATCCAGGGTCGCGCCTAAAAGTTGTATCCGGTCAAAATCTTTTACATAAAATAAACTGGTATGGCCTCCGGATACTACCAGCGCCACAAAGGGCAACTGAACTTCTTTTTCCAGGAGTCCGGCGTAGATATGGCCATAGAGATGGTTAACCCCCAGCAAAGGAACGCCCAGGCAAAAACTTACGCTCTTGGCAAACGAGATGCCTACCAATAAAGACCCTAAAAGCCCTGGCCCGCAAGTCACACTCACCAGGTTTATATCTTTCAATTTAATCCTGGCTTTCTTTACCGCGCTTGCGCTGACCTCGGCGATAGTCTCCAGCTGCATCCGCGAGGCGATCTCGGGGATAACCCCGCCGTATTTGCGGTGAAACCTCAGGCTGGAGCTGGTTTCGTTAGAAAGGACTTTCCTGCCGTCCCTGACTACCGCTGCCGAAGTTTCATCGCATGAACTCTCTATCCCTAAAACATACATATTATTTTACCAAGTCCGATACAAAGACAAACTTATAACCCTCTTTTTCTATTTGCGGCATTACTTCTCTCAAAACCTCCAGGGTCACCCTGCGGTCATGGCCGATGCCTATTGCCCTGCCATAAACCCTGGCCTTACTCTTTAATTTATAAATCTGGCCCCTGATATAATCCGGGTCTTCTGTATTATCTAAAAAAACGTCCCTTTTGGCAAAACCCAGGCGCATTTTTTGCGCTAAATCAAAACCCGCGGAATCCGAAGATACCAGGCTATCCAAAAAATAAAGGTTCCGCTTCTTTAATTCCCGAAAGACGGCCATCATTGTCCGGCGGTCCTCGGTCGCCATTGAACCCATATGATTAGATACGCCACGGGCATACGCCACAGAAGCTAAATCTTCATCTATGATGTTTTTTATGGTTGACTCATCCATTTGCGTCATTACCGTATTCTTCTCTAATCTTACTTTCTCTTTTGGCTCCATCGGCAAATGTAAAATTACCTGAAACCCTCTTTTGTGCAGCTGGCCGGCAACCACCCGTGAATAACTCAAATGGGGCAAAATTGAGACGGTTAAAGGGTATTTTATCTCCTCGGCTAAAGGCAAATTATTTAAATTATAACCCCAGTCGTCAATAACAATCGCGATTCTGCCTTTGATTACAGCCGGCGCAGGAGCCATCTTTCCGGGCCGCCGGCCGGCAAGGATAAATATACCCTCAATGATGACTATAAATGACAAAATCCAAACCGCTATTTTATATCTCTGTTCCCGTTTCATTTATTAGCGCTATCCTGATAAACTTTTATCGCCTTTAAAACATCCACCGCGCGCATCAGCTGGTTATCGGACTTATAATCAAAAACCTGCTCTGGCTTGGCCGGCGCCTGCTTAGTCTCCAACTCCCTGAAGACATCCCGGGGTTTGTCCGCGGACAACTCCTCTTTGGGGGTCAATTCAATCTTACCCTCTTCTACCACAATATCCGGCATTACCCCCTTTTCGTGTATCTGCTTGCCTAAGGGCGTGAAATATTTGCTGGTAGTCAGGCGCAATGCCGAACCGTCGCTTAATGGTATAACCGTCTGCACCGAACCCTTACCAAAAGACTTTGTGCCCAGGATAATCGCGCGTTTATAATCCTGCAATGCCGCGGCCACTATCTCGCTGCCCGAGGCTGAGCCCCCATTGATAAGCACGACCATTGGCACATCTAAAATCGGGCGGGCGGCATGCGAAATAAATTCCAGGTTTTGCATATTCCTGCGGCCTTTGGTATAAACAATCATCTTATCTTTGGCGACAAACTTCTCAGCCACCCTTACCGCCACATCCAGCAGGCCGCCGGGATTATTGCGTAAATCCAATATCAGCGCCCTCATCCCCTTTTTAGACAAATCCTCTAAAGCGGCGTTAAGGTCCTGGGCGGTATTTTCCCTGAATTCCACCAGGCGGATATAGCCGATGCCATCCTCCAAAATCCTGGCCTCTTTTATATCCTTTATCTTAATGATATCGCGCACAATTTTAAACTCTAAAACCTTTTTTTCCGATTCTCTTAAAACGGTAATATTCACCGCCTCTCCGGGCTTACCCCGTAATTTCTTCACCGCGTCCGTAAGCGCGATATCGCGGGTTATTTCATTATTAATCTTGACGATACGGTCATTTACCTTAATGCCCGCCTTCCAGGCCGGAGTATCTTCTATCGGGGTAACTACAGTCAATAAGCCGTCTTTAATGGTAATCTCAATGCCCAGCCCGCCGAACTTGCCCTCGGTGTCAACCTTGAGCTCATTATAGGTCTCCGGATCCATAAACTGGCTGTGGGGATCCAAGGAGGAAACCATACCTTTCAGGGCGCCGTAAATTAAATCCTTAAAATTAACCTCTTCCGCATAATCCGTCTGTATTATCGCCAGGGTATCCGCGAAAAGTTCCACCTCGCGGTAAAGGTCGTTTTTCTTCTTTTTCTCCACGTCGGAATTTGCCAGCGAGACAAAAATAAAAACCCCTAACACCGCGCATAAACCTGCCGCGATAATCAACCTACGAATACCTCGGACTGAAGACCTAATCCTGTTGCAGGTTGATACTGAGCGACCATTATTATCCTGGCTATGAATAGCGAGGTTTTCTGGTCGCGAATGTATAAATTTCTTACGCATCCGCCAACCTCCGCTTTAAAAGCTCTTGAATTATTTTCGGATTTGCCTTACCCTGGCTTTTTTTCATCACCTGGCCGACCAAAAACATCAGGGCGCCGGTCTTGCCCTGTTTATAATCAAGCGCTGACTTGGAGTTTTCCCGGACTACCTCGTCAAGAATTTTCTCCAAGCTGGCGGTATCGGAAATCTGAATTAGATTTTTTGCCTTGATTATATCCGCCGCCTTTTTCCCCGTATCAATCATTTCGGCCAAAACCAGCTTCGCGCTCAGGTTGGAAATTTCATCCCGTTGCACAAATTTAACCAATTCCACCAGTTCCCCCGCGGGGACATTAAGGTCCGCGATGCCGCAGTGGCGCGTATTCGCCTCGGAAACCAAAGGCCCGATGAGCCAATTGGCAATAGGCTTCTTATTTTTCTCGGGGAATATCTCCAGGCAATTCTCGGCGTAATCGGCGTCCTTTTTAGAAAAAACGATAATCCTGGCGTCGTATTCCGATAATCCATAATCCCGGATAAAGCGCCGCAACTTTTCCCTGGGCAGCTCGGGGATGCTCTTTTTAATCCCGTCAATCTGGCCTTGAGTAATAATAAACGGCGGCAGGTCGGGTTCGGGAAAGTAGCGGTAATCCTGGGCCTCCTCTTTGCTGCGCATTGAGCTTGTCGCGCCGCTCTTTTCATCCCACAACCGCGTTTCCTGGGCAATCGTTTTTCCCTGGATTAATAATTCCGTCTGGCGCGTTATTTCAAAGGCCAACGCCTCTCTTACCGCCCTGAAGGAATTCATATTCTTCAGTTCCGTTTTTACGCCCAGGCCACAAGCGCCTTCTTCTCTTAAAGAAATATTGGCATCGCAGCGCAAAGAGCCTTTTTCCATATCGCAATCCGAAACCCCCAGGTATTCCACAACGCTTTTTAGAAAAACCAGGTATTCATAGGCCTCTTGCGGCGAACTTATTTCGGGTTCGCTGACTATCTCTAATAAAGGTATGCCGGTGCGGTTAAAATCTACCAGGCTGCAATCTTGTTTATGAATAAGCTTTCCGGCGTCTTCCTCCAGGTGCACGCGCCGGATATTAATGCGCCGGGCTTTATCCTGCGCGTCTATATCTAAAAATCCATCCTTTGCCACCGGCAGGTCATATTGAGAAATCTGGTAATTCTTGGGTAAATCCGGATAAAAATAATTTTTACGGTCAAACTTGGTATATTCCTGCACCCGGCAATTCAGGGCCAGGCCTACCTTTATCGCGTAGCCCAGGGCAACCTGATTTAGCACCGGCAAAGAGCCGGGAAACCCCAGGCATACCGGACAGGTTTGAGAATTCGGCTCCTTGCCAAATTCAGTAGAACACCCGCAGAACGCCTTGGTTTTGGTTTTTAAATGCACATGCACTTCTAAGCCGATTATTGGTTCGTATTCCATATTGGTGAGCGGGTTCTTAAAACTGACTCGCCGGCTAACTATAATTCTGGTTTCATCTTATGCCAGGGAGTATTCTGCTCATAGGCATAAGCCACCTTAAAAAGCATCTCTTCATGAAAAGGCCTGGCCAAAATCTGCAGGCCTACCGGCAGGCCCTTTTTAGTAAAACCGCAAGGCAGGGATATTGCCGGGATACCCGCCAAGTTTGCCGAAATAGTATAGATATCCGAAAGGTACATCTTCAGGGGGTCGGCTATTTTTTCCTTAATTTTAAATGCCGGCGTAGGCGAAGTCGGCGTGACTATACAATCAAAATCTTTGAAAACGGCGTCAAAATCCTGTTTTATCAGGGTGCGCACTTTCAGGGCGCGCAAATAATAGGCGTCATAATAACCGTGGGATAAAACAAAGGTCCCCAGAATAATCCTGCGCTTGGCCTCATCTCCAAACGCATCGCCCCTGGTTTTATTATACATATCAATTAACGACTGGCTGCCGGCGCGGTAACGATAGCCATATTGCACTCCGTCAAACCTGGCTAAATTGGAACTGGCCTCGGCAGTAGCAATAATATAATAAACCGGCACCGCGTATTCGGTGTGCGCCAAAGAAATCTGGCCGGCGCTGGCGCCTAATCCCTTTAATTTATTTATCGCCTCTTCAATAATATCCTTAACTTCGGCGTCCATACCCTGGATAAAGTATTCCTGCGGCACGCCGATTTTCACGCCTTTAATTTCATTGGTTAAGGCTTTAGTATAGTCCGGCACTTCTGCCTCTACTGAAGCAGAATCATTGGGGTCATAGCCGGAAATTACCTGCGTTAATAGGGCGCAATCCCGCACGTCTTTGGCAAAAGGTCCAATCTGGTCAAGGCTGGAGGCAAAGGCAATCAGGCCATAGCGGGAAACCCGGCCATAAGTGGGTTTCAGGCCCACTACCCCGCAAAAGGAAGCGGGCTGGCGGATAGAGCCGCCGGTGTCTGAACCCAAGGCCAAAATCGCCTCGTCCGCCGCTACTGCCGCGGCTGAACCGCCGGAAGAACCTCCAGCAACGCACTCTAAATTCCACGGATTACGCGTAGGCCCAAAACAGGAATTTTCCGTAGATGAGCCGAAAGCAAACTCATCCATATTGGTTTTTAGCCCAAAAATGGAGGCTCCGGCTTCTTTTAATTTCCTGATCACCGTGGCGTCGTAAGGCGGCTTAAACCCCTGCAAAATCTTAGAGCAGCATTCGGTGTTTAAGCCCTCAGTGCAGATATTGTCTTTGATGGAAACGGGAATACTTCTTAAAGGAAGTTGTAAGTTGTAAGTTGTAAGTTGTAAGTTTGAAAAACTTTTATCGGAAAATCTCACGTAGGCCTTCACCTTAGAGTCTACATCTTCAGTCCTTTTTTTTAAGGAATCGATTATCTCTTGGGAAGTAACTTCTCCTGCGTTTTGTTTCTTGATTAATTCATATGCGGTTAATTTATTAATTTCCATTTTTTACTTATCACTTACGACTTGTAACTTACGACTATTCAATTACCTTGGGTACCACAAAGAAATTCCCCTGCCTCTGGGGCGCGTTTTCCATGGCCTTATCAATAGGTAAAGACTCTTTAGGTTTATCTTCTCTTAAGACATTGCTAATCGCCAGGATATGGCTTGTGGGGCTGATATCTTTTACCTCTATTTTTTTCAATTTATCAATAAAGCCCAGAATATCCTGCAGTTGCAGAGATAATTTCTCTAACTCGCTGGGCTCCAGTTCGATACGCGCAAGATGCGCGATATATTTTACGGTTTGCTTATCTATGGCCATAATCTCACCCTTTACTTAGCTTTTAATAATACCACTCTTTACCTGAAAAGTCAACCAAATCCAATTTCTTTCCCCTATATACTATATAAAGCAAGACCCGGTCTTGGCAACCGTGCCAAGACCGGGTCTTGAATTAAAGGCCGGACTGTCTATTATTGGCTATAGTTCATCAAATCTTGCCCTGTGGCGCAAAGATTAATCTTTAAGGAATGCATAAAAAGGACCAGGTACAACCTACCGTTATTGACGGCATAGAGACTGCCTTTTATCCTGCAGAAAAACTTTTCCTTCTGCTCCCTGGCATTGTGCTCTTTCAACACATAGACATACGGCAATGGCCGGGCAACTTTAGCGTCTTTAATCTCTTTGACAATAAAGACAAAGTGACGGTAAATAGTGCTGCGCACGCCCTGGCTGCTGGTAATCTCGGAGCTGGCGATTATCTTTCTTTTTTTATTTTGCGAGGTAAGATTCTTAAAGAGTAAATCGCGCATCTTTGGCTCTCCTTTAATCCCGCACTTACCGACAGGTTAAATAAGGCCGGGTTACCTTGTATTTTAGAATTCCTCCTATTTTCGTCGGCAACCCGGCTATCCCCTCTCGAAAAGCCTCTCCTTGGCTGGTGGGGGATGAAGAAATAAGACTTTTATAAACTTTTTAAAAAGCGTGCAAAAAAATAAGTGAGGCCGCGACTTACTGAACGTAAGTCGTTTGGCCGAACTTACCCAGCACTAATTTTATACAATGCTTGAGTTAGTTCATATGGGTTGCATTGACATCAGCCCCTACGAGATAGAGATAAGGCCTTTTAAAAATTAGTGCTGAGTTAAATTCGCGCAATAACTTACGTCGTACTTGCCGCAGAAAGCGGCATACCGAGCTTTCCGATAAGCTCGGGTGTTGCCGCAGAAAGCGGCATACCGAGCTTTCCGATAAGCTCGGGTAACGTGCTCGTAAGTTATGCGCTCATTTAAAGTATAACATCAAAAATGGCCTGATTTTCCCGACCGCCTAAATTATTTGAATCGGGATCCCGACGCCTTACAGTTAAAATATAACATATAGATTATGTCGGGACAAGCCAATAAAAGGTATTTTAAGAAAGCGTTTTCTTTAGTGAGGGCATAAGTTATGGAGCGCGAAGCGCGACATAACTTATATGCCCGAACTAAACCCAGCACTTATTTTCAAAAAAGCATTTGAGTTAACTCGAGGGATAATTTCGTTTCCTATCGCTTACGCTATAAATCCAGCGCAATTACAAAAATAAGTGCTGGGTCAAATTCAGGCAGACAACTTACGTTCACTCGCTTTGCTCGTTCCGTAAGTTGTGCCTTCATTTGATACGGGATTCTCGGCCATGGAATAGCCTCTTCAGGTTAGACTTGTGGCGCAGGAGGATAGATAGGGAAAGGATAATACTTAAGAAAATGAGGATAAAAGACTGATGAAAAAGCGCCATGTAAATAGGCAGGGATAATCCGGTGCAAACCGAGGCTATGGAAACAATCCGGGCGATAATAAAAACCGCTACCCAGGTCAAAATTGCCAGGCCTACCACCGCCTTTAACCCGGCGACTTTAAGCGCTAAGCCCGCTAATACTCCGAAGGTTGTGGCTACGCCCTTGCCGCCTTTAAAGCCTAAAAATATTGTCCAGTTATGCCCGGCAACGACTGTCAGGGCTAAAATTACGCGGATTATTTCTTCGGGGATGGCCGGGTTTTTTGCCGCGATAAAATCCCCCAGAAAAACTACCATCGCAAACCCTTTTAAAATATCCAGGGCCAACACCGCGATGCCCGCGGTCTTACCTAATACGCGCAGGGCATTGGTGGCGCCGACATTGCCCGAACCGAACTTGCGAATATCTATGCCTTTTAATATCCGGCCAAAGATAAAGGCGGTGGGTATAGAACCAACCAGATAGCTAACGACTATTGCGAGAATTATCCAGGGCATAAAGCGTCTTAAAACCTCTCTTTACATAATCCGCGCCGGATATCAGCGTAAAAAATACGGCTGTCCACCAAAAAAGGTAAGCAAAGCGCAATTGTAAAAGCACGGCAATAACCGATGACATTTGAAAGATAGTAGTCAGCTTGCCCCAGCGCGTAGGAGAAATATTGATATGCTGCCTGACCATATAGACCACCACCGCGCCCAGCAAAATCAGGGCATCCCTGCTGACCACAATCAAGGTAACCCAAAGAGGGAATTTGATCCCCAGGGGAAAATTATCAATTAAATAAAGGCAGATAAACGCGCTCACCAGGACCAGCTTGTCTCCGAGCGGGTCTAACACCAGGCCGGCCTGCGACTGCTGCCCGGATTTCCTGGCGATATATCCATCCACCGCGTCTGAAATCACCGCCAGGCAAAAAATGCCTAAAGCCAAAAACCGTAAATAGTCTCTCTGCGGAGAATAATAAATTAAAGTGGCGATAAAGAAAGGCACGCTTAAAATCCTGAAAGTGGAAATTTTATTCGCAAAATTCATTGAATTGTCCTGATCCGGCGCAACGGCCAGTAAATCACCATGGCCTTGCCTAGAATATTTTTCTCCGGCACAAAACCCCAATACCGACTGTCCTGCGAAGAAGCGGAATTATCTCCCAGGACAAAATAATTGCCCTGGGGAACGGTTATACTCAGCCCCTCCATGCCAAATTGCCCGCGGTTATAATAATATCTTGAGCTAAACATAGGCTCCAGCAGCGGCTTATTATTGATATAAATAGTGCCGTCTTTAATCTCCACTATCTCTCCGGGAAAGGCAATCAGCCTTTTAATAAAATCCTTTTTGGGATTTTCCGGATAAATAAAGACAATCACATCCCCCCGGACAGGTTGCCTGACTTTAGGCAGCCTCAGGCCGGTAAACGGGATTTTCGCGCCATAGAGGAATTTATTCACCAGGATAATATCCCCCTCTAAAAGCGTGGGCCGCATAGAGCCGGTGGGAATCTTAAAGGCCTGGATGACAAAAGTGCGGATGACACTCGCCAGGATAAGGGCGATAATAATTGATTCTACCCATTCCCTGACTATTGTTTTTTTTCTCTGTTCTCTCATATTATATCCTTAGCACCTCCAGAAATGCTTCCTGCGGAATCTCCACCTTGCCGAATTGTTTCAGCCTTTTTTTACCCTGCTTCTGGCCTTCCCAGAGTTTACGCTTACGGGTAATATCGCCGCCGTAGCATTTGGCGGTAACGTGCTTACCTTGCGACCGGACTTTTTCAGAAGCAATAATCTGTCCGCCTACCTTGGCCTGGATTGCCACCTCAAATAATTGGCGCGGGATAAGCTCCTTAAGCCGGGTAACTAAAGCCTGGGCCTTAGCCATCGCCTTATCTTTATGCAATAACAAAGAAAAGGCGTCGCAGACCACGCCGTTTAACATTATATCCAGTTTCACCAGCTGCGTGGGAAGATACCCCTTGAATTCATAGTCTAACGAACCGTACCCCCTGGTCAGAGACTTCATCCGATCATAGAAATCCACGATAATCTCCGAAAGCGGAATATCAAAAATCAGCTTTACCCTGTCTTCGCCTAAATATTCGTTGGCCTGAAAGGCGCCGCGCCGGGATTTCGCCAATTCACACACTGCCTCAATAGAATCTACCGGTATAATCATTAATAATATCGCGTAAGGCTCAAGCGCTTCTTGGATATCCTGGGGCGGCGGGAATTTTGCCGCGGTATCCACCTCTATCGCCGTGCCGTCTCTTTTTCTAATCCGATAGACTACATTGGGGACAGTCAAGATTAAATTCAGATTGTATTCTCTTTCCAGGCGCTCCTGGACAATTTCCATATGCAAAAGTCCGAGAAACCCGCAGCGAAAACCTGACCCGAAGGATTGCGAATTTTCCGGCTCAAAAACAAAAGAGGCGTCGGATAATTTCAATTTATCTATGGCATCGCGCAGGTTGGGAAAATCTCCGGCATTCACCGGGTATATGCCGCAGAACACCAGAGGCTTCAAGGTGCGGTACCCCGGTAAGGCGGCCTGGCAGGGTTTTTTCGTGTCGGTAATGGTATCGCCGATAATAATTTCCCTGGGGTCGCGGATATTGGCGGTGAAATACCCTACTTCGCCGCAAGAGAGGCTCTCTGCTTGAGAATATTTCAAATTCTTAAACACCCCCAATTCCTCTATTTTATAGGTTTGCCCTTTTTGCATCAGCTTAATCTGCGCGCGGGAATTAAGCTCGCCGTCCATAACCCTGACAAAAACCACCACGCCCTTAAAGGTATCAAAGCGGCAGTCAAAAACCAGGGCCTTCAAGGGATTGGTAATTTCTCCTGCCGGAGGCGGTATCTTTTCCGCCACCCGCTCTAATATATCTTCTATACCCCGACCCTCCTTGGCAGAGGCTAAAATAATCTCCTCTTCCTTAAAACCCAGGACGCTGACTATTTGCCTTTTTACCCGCGGCACATCCGCGTTGACCAGGTCAATTTTATTTATCACCGGGATAATCGCCAGCTTATTTTCCTGGGCGAGGTAATAATTGGCTACGGTCTGCGCCTCTATGCCCTGGCCGGCATCTACCACTAAAATCGCGCCCTCGCAGGCCGCCAATGACTTGGAAACCTCATAGGTGAAATCCACGTGGCCCGGGGTATCAATAAGGTTTAACACGTAATCCTTGTCGTCTATGGAATGATAGGACAGCCTGACCATAGAGGCCTTAATGGTGATGCCGCGCTCCTTCTCTAAATCCATATCGTCCAAAAGCTGGTCGCCTTTATGTTTTCTATCTACGGCGCCGGTGGCCTCCAATATCCTGTCGGCAAGGGTAGATTTACCGTGGTCAATATGGGCGATGATGGAAAAGTTACGAATTAGGGATTTATCCATATATAAAGCACATAAGGGGTCACCAAGTCACAAGGTCACAATGTCACATGTAACTACTCGGGTGACGTGGTGACGTGGTGACGTGGTGACTTAATATATTTCAATAAGGTTTCCACGACTTCTGCAATCGTCATATGGGTGGTATCTATAAAAATCGCGTCATCCGCTTTTTTAAGAGGAGCGAATTCACGGGTAGAGTCAATGTTATCGCGATTGGCCACATCCGCTTCTATGTCCTGGGGGGTTACCGGCTGATTTAATTCCCTTAGTTCCTTATAGCGGCGCCTGGCGCGTTCCTTAAAATCGGCGTCAATATAAAATTTCTTATCCGCGTCTGGAAATACTACTGTCCCGATATCCCGGCCGTCCAAAACGCTGTCTTTCTCCCGGCCCAATTTTCTCTGCAGGCCCAGCATTACCTGCCTGACTTCTTTTATCTTGGCGATATCCGAAACTAATTTGGTTATCCGGGGCTGCCTTATCTCTCGGGTTACGTCTTTACCGTCCAGGGATATCAGCAAAGAGCCGTCTTTTTCGTTTCTTAAATCAATCTGGCTCTGGCGCGCCAGCGCAATCAGGCCGGCAGTATCTTTAACATCAATATTGTTTTGGATGGCCTTTAAGGTCAATGCCCGGTACATTGCCCCGGTGTCAATATAAAGAAAGCCTAATTTTTTAGCTAATATTTTAGAAACGGTGCTTTTGCCTGCGCCGGCAGGGCCGTCAATGGCGATAATCATCCCCGGAGAGCTTTTCTTTTGTCTTGCGCATTCTTGAGAATTTTAATCAATAAGCGCTTGTCCCGGCGTTTAATTGCCGATTTTATTTTAGAAAGATTCTCTTCTATCAAAGCGATTGCCTTAGCCATATTTTTCTGGTTGCTCAAAAATATATCCGCCCAAAGTTCGCTGTCAGAGGCGGCTACGCGCGTGGTATCTTTCAGCCCTCCGGAAGCAAATTTTAAATATTTACCCGGCACTGCCCCGATGAGGGAAAAAGCCACCAGGTGCGGCAGGTGGCTGACAAAAGATAAAATTTTATCGTGCGCGGCAGGAGTAAGGCGAATAACCTTTGCCCCCAGCTTAATCCACATATTACTTATCCTCTCTTCGGCTATTCTATCGGTATTTATCGTCGGAGTCAAAATGCATAAGGAGCCTTTGAATATGCCGGCATTTGCGCTGGCTATCCCCCGCTTTTCTGAGCCGGCTAAAGGGTGGCTGCCGACATAACGCGGAAAAATCTTCTCTAACCTGGATACTATCGCCTCCTTAGTGCTGCCCACATCCGTGACTATGCATCCTTTGGCGATAACTTTTGAAATTTCAGGCGCTAAATTTATAATCGTATTTACCGGCGTAGCCAGAATAACCAAATCTGCGCCCTGAATAATCTCCAAATCCTGGCTGCCCTTATCTATAACCTTCATTTTTTTGGCTAAAGATAAGGTCTTCTTGTGGCGGCTGACTCCCACTATTTCTTCAGCCAGGCCCTTCTTCTTCAAGGCCAAAGCAAGGGAGCCGCCGATTAAACCCGTGCCGATTATAGCAACCTTATTAAATAATTTCATTTAAAGATGTGTAATGTTAATTGTGTAATGTGTAACGTGTAATGGTTCTATGTGTATTGGAAAAACTTAAAATTTATGTATTTTCGTTACACATTCTTTTGCATTACACCCACATTAAACATTACACATTACACGTTACACAATTTAGATTTCTCTACCTATGGCGTTAGCTAATACTTTTAATTCACTTATCATCTGGCTAAAATTAGCAGGTATTAGCGACTGCGCGCCGTCAGAGGCAGCGTCTTCCGGATGGCTGTGCACCTCCACAATTAAACCGTCCGCGCCCGCCGCTACTGCCGCCAGAGAAAGCCGGGACACTAATCCCCATCTACCCGCGGCATGGCTAGGGTCAACAATAATCGGCAGATGCGAAAGTTCCTCTGCTACCGGCACGGCGCTGATATCCAGGGTATTGCGCGTGGAATCTTCAAAAGTGCGGATCCCCCGCTCGCATAATATCACGCTAAAATTGCCTCCGGATAAGATGTATTCCGCGGACATCAATAATTCCTTAACCGTAGAAGACATGCCCCGCTTCAAAAGCACCGGCTTTTTGGCCAGGCCCACTTCCTTTAAGAGATTAAAATTCTGCATATTCCGGCAGCCAATCTGCAAGATATCCGCGTAGCGCGCCACCAGCCCCACGTCGCGCGGGTCCATTACCTCGGTTATGGTGACTAAGCCTAATTTATTGCCCACCTCATTCAACATTTTCAGGCCTTCTTCGCCCAGGCCCTGAAAATTATAAGGCGAGGTGCGCGGCTTAAAGGCTCCGCCGCGCAGGACAGTCGCCCCTGCTTTTTTAACTTGAACGGCAATTTCAGAAAGTGTTTCTATACTCTCAATGGCGCAAGGCCCGGCCATCACCACGATTTTCTTGCCGCCGATTTTTACGCCCTTACCCAGGTCAATTATTGAATCTTCGCGCCGAAATTCCCGGGAAACCAGTTTGTAGGGCGCCAGGACCGGCATCACCTTTTCCACTCCGGGAAAAACCTCTAAGGGGGTAACCCGCAAAACATCTTCTGGCCCGATGACGCCGATAATCGTGCGCTCCGCGCCTTTTGAAATATGGGCCTTTAGCCCCAATTTCTGCACCTTTTCCACGATATGATTTACCTGTTCCTCTGTGGCATCCGGCCTCAACACAATAATCATATTTTCCCTCGCTAATTCAAAATTAAAAAATTAAAATTAAAAAATTCAATTAAAAATCCAAAATTATTTAAAATTTTAAATTGTAATTTTACATTTTTCATTTTAAATTTTAAATTAATTATAATATCTTTTTGAGTACCTTAATAAACCTCTCGTTTTCTTTTTTGGTCCCTATCGTTACCCGGATAAAATTCTTCAGGCCATACTGTTTCATATCCCTGACAATCACTCCGTATTTAAGCATCTCTTTAAATATAGAGACGCTGTCCCTGGCGACATCAATAAGGATAAAATTGGTCACGCTGGGCACATAGGCAATCCCTAAGCTGTTCAGGGAATCATAAAGATAGTTCTTGCCCTCTAGAATCACCCGGCGCGTTTTACGTAAAAATTTCCTGTCGTCTAACGCGGCAACCGCGGCTGCCTGGGCCAATAAATTGACATTAAAAGGCTGCCGCACCCTTTCCATATAAGCGCCGAATTCCGGCCGGACAATCGCATAGCCCACCCTTAACCCCGCCAGGCCGTAGGCCTTGGAGAATGTCTTTAAGATAATCACATTTTCAGAGTCTATGTATTTTAAGCTGTTGGGAAAATCATCCACGTCAATAAAGGTATCATATGCCTCATCCAAAACCAATATTACATTCGCCGGCAAATCATTCATAAAATCTTCTAATTCCAGCCTTGTCAGGTAAGTGCCGGTGGGGTTATTAGGGTTAGAGATAAAGATAAGCTTAGTTTTCTCGTTAATCTTCTTTTTTATCGCCGCCAAATCATACTTAAAATACCCCAGCGGCACCGTGATAATTTGGCGGCCGTTAACCTGGGAGATAATCTTATATTCCAGGAAAGTGGTATCGGCGGTAATTATGTTTTCATCATCCTCCACAAAGGTCTTAATAATAATATCAACGAGCTCGTCCGAGCCGTTACCCAGGACTATATTAGAGCCCTGCAGGTTCATCGCCCGGCTGAGTTTTTTCTTTAAATAAAAACTCTGGCTATCCGGATAACGGTTTATCTGCGTCAAATTCTTTTTTATCGCCTCCCTGGCCTTAGGCGACGGCCCCAGGGGATTCTCGTTTGAGGCCAGTTTAATCACCTCTTTTAAACCCAATTGCCGCTTAGTTTCCTCAATGGGCTTGCCGGCCTGGTAAGGGGCAACACTTAATATATTTTTCCTGACTAAAGTCATTTTCGGACAGATAACTTATGTCGCAGTTGCCGCAGAAAGCGGCATACCGACCTTTCCGATAAGGTCAGGTAACGTGCTCCATAAGTTATGGCCTCACTTATTCTCCGATGGGATACGAACCCAAGATTTTTAAGAAATTACATTTATTTTCCAATTCCGCAAGCGCTCTTTTCACCCGCGACTCGTCCCGGTGCCCTTCCAAGTCCACAAAGAAATAATAATCCCAGGCCTTTTTCTTGGAAGGCCGGGATTCAATCTTGGTCAGGTTAATCCTGTATTTCTTGAAAGGCAGCAGCATCTCGTGCAAGGCGCCTACCTTGTCCTTTATTGAGAACATAATAGAGGTCTTATCGCATCCGGTGCGCGGGACATCATCCTTGCCAATAACCAAGAACCGGGTAACATTATGCGGCGAATCCTCAATTTCAGAAGCCACCACTTTTAATTTATACACCTTTGCCGCCAGGATGGAGGCGATACAGGCGCTATATTTTTCCTGCCGGGCAATCTGCGCTGCCCGCGTCGTGCTGGAAACCTCAATCTTTTCTACGCCGGGCAAATTCTCCTGGAGCCAGATACGGCATTGGCCGAAAACCTGGGGATTGGAATATACCCGTTTTATCCTTTCTTTGCTGCAGTTTGCCAATAAATTGTGCGAGATATCCAGTATTATCTGGGCGCAGATTTTCAACTCCGAATCCATAAACATATCCAGGGTGTGGCTGACCGCGCCTTCTATAGAATTTTCTATTGGCGCCACGCCATAACCGGCAGCGTCTCTTTCCACTTCCAGGAACACGTCCGAAATACTCTCTACGGTAACATATTCCACCTGCGAGCCGAACCTTTTTAAGGCCGCCAGGTGGCTGAAACTTGCCTCCGGGCCCAGATAGGCGATCTTAAGCTGTTTTCCCAAAGATAAACTGGAAGACATAACCTCGCGGTAAATGGCCTTTAAGGCGTCCGCGGGCAGCGGGCCGCGGTTAACCGCGGAAATCTTATTCAAGACTTCCTTCTCGCGTTCCGGAGAATAAACGCTCTTTCCGGACTTTTGCTTTAAGGCCGTGATGGCCAGGGTAACTTTCGTGCGCATATTCAAAAGCTGGATTATCTTTTTATCTATGCTATCAACTTTTCCGCGCAGGTTCTTTAGGTCCATCTATCTCCTCCGTAGTTAATCTTTTAAATTCCTCCAATTTGGGCAGCTCTTCCAGCGATTTCAGGCCGAAATATTCCAGGAATTTGCGGGTAGTGCCGAAGACAAACGGCCTTCCCGGCGCCTTCTTGCGGCCGGTAATGCGGATAAGGTCTCTTCCTAAAAGATGCTTGATGACGCCGTCAACATTGACATTCCTTAAAGATTCTACCTGCGCCCTGCTGAGCGGCTGTTTGTAGGCCACGATAGCCAGCGTCTCCAGCGCGGGCCTGGATAACCTTTCTACGCGGCGCTCTTTATATAATTTCTTTAAAAAAGGCGCGAAGCCCGGAGAGGTAATCATCTGAAATCCGCCGGCTACTTCATTGATGCGCATGCCGCGGCCGAACCTTTCATATTCGCCCCGCAATTCTTCTAAAACCCCGCGGATCTCTTCTGTGCCCAGGCCGTCCAGGGCATTTTTTATCTGCTCTAAAGTTAAAGGCCGCTCGCTGGAAAAAAGCATGGCCTCAATAACCGGTTTTACATTGTCATCAGACATGTTTTTTATAGGTTACCATCAGTTACTATTGGTTACTAATGAAAGTTAAAAACAACCTGTTTGTTACTAACGGTTGCGTTTTTTGTAACTGATAGTAACTGTTAGTAACCAACTTATTTTTTTACTTGTCATTAGTAACTGTTAGTAACGGTTAATTAATTTTTTTTTGCTTATACACTTCGTTCAAAAGCTCCTCGGTAGTTTCAATATTCGGCGAGCGCTCTATGGCCTTTTTAATCATATTCAAGGCCTCGGACTTTTTATATTCCAGTTGCACCAAGACTTCCGCCGCCTCTTCTTCAATATCCCTGGTCTGGGTGGCGCGCTCCTTTGCCTGGGTATCCTGGATAAGGCAAAATTTACCGACCTTGTTCTGGAGTTTGGCGATAATTTCCCTGGCCCGCTGCTGGCCGATGCCCGGCAAAGACCTTAAAAAATTAGCGTCGGCTTCATCAATGGCCTGGGCAATCTGCGAAATCGGTTTATTCAAGGCCTTGAGCGCGGCCCGCGGCCCGATTCCGGAAACCGTGATAAAAACTTCAAAGAATTCCCTTTCTACTTCATTTAAAAAACCTATCAATACCGGAGTGCTCTTGGACGGCTCCACCTGAAGATAGTGGTAGGTAATCAGGTTAATCGTGCCGTCACCGGCAATATTCTCGTCCAGGCGCTCCCTTACGGTTGCCGGAAGTAATACCTCATAGCAAATACCCGCCACCTCAATAACTAAATAATTTACGCCCTTCTCTATTACCTTGCCGGAAATTCTGGAGATCATATTAAATGAGCGCATAACTTACGGAAGCGCTGAAAGCGCGACGTAAGTTATTGCGCGAATTTAACCCAGCACTAATTTTTATAAAGCCTTATCTCTATCTCATAGGGGTTGATGCCAATGCAGCCCATATAAGCTAACTCAAGCGTTGTAGAAAATTAGTGCTGGGTAAGTTCGGCCTTATCCCCCTTCTTGCATTCTGCAAGAATGCAGGGGGATGGCCTTACTTATGTAACTGTGCGCGATGGCCAAGGCCAGGGCATCGGTCACATCGGTATATTTAGGCAGCTCGCTTAAATTTAAGAGGCTCGCCACCATTCTCTGGACCTGATATTTGGAAGCCAGGCCGCAGCCCAGTACCGCCTTCTTTATCCGCGTGGCGGCATATTCGGCCAGGGGAATCTTTTTTTCAGCGCAGGCTAAACAAATTACGCCGCGGGCCTGGCCTAAAATATAGGCTGTCGTAGTATGGCGGTAATGGGTATATAACTTTTCCAGGACGACCACCGCTGGCCTTGTGTCGCTGATTAATTTTTCTATGCCGCGATAAAGCTTATCTAAACGCTGCGGCGTCTTATCCTTTGCGCAAGTCTTGATTACTCCCGCCTCTATCAAAGAGATTTGGCCATTTTCTATATCAATAAGGCCGTAGCCGGTAACGCTTAATGCCGGGTCAACCCCTAAAATTCTCATTTTAAATGAGCGCATAACTTACGGAACGCGTTACCCGAGCTTATCGCAAAGCTCGGTATGCCGCCTTCTGCGGCAACACCCGAGCTTATCGGAAAGCTCGGTATGCCGCCTTCTGCGGCAACACCCGAGCTTATCGGAAAGCTCGGTATGCCG
>VGKK01000009.1 GCA_016867095.1 Candidatus Omnitrophota bacterium
ATATACAATTTACGCTCGCTGGCACTCGCGTAAATTGTATGCGCTCATTAATTTTAGTTGCAACACGGCAAAGACTTTGGTATGATTTTGGGTATGGATAAGATAAAAGTAGGTGTGGTGGGGGTGGGGCACCTGGGCAGCATTCACGCCCAGATTTATAAAGAGCTGGAAACCTGTTCCCTGGCAGGGGTCTGCGATACTGACCAGGCCCGGCTGGCAGAAGTATCCGGCCGCCTCAGCGTCCCGGCTTACCGCGACTATAAAGAACTTTTAGGTAAGGTTGAGGCGGTGAGCATTGCCGCGCCAACCAGACTGCATTACCAGATAGTCCGCGGCTTCCTGGAGCAGAGGATACATACGCTGGTGGAAAAGCCCTTTACCCCCAGCCTGAAAGAAGCCGATATCCTGATTAAAATAGCCCGAAAAAATAAACTTATCCTGCAGGTCGGCCACATTGAAAGGTTTAACTCCGCTTTTAGCGCCACCCAAAAACTCATCCGGGAGCCCAGGTTTATTGAATGCCACCGCTTAAGCCCCTTTCCCAACCGCTCCCTGGATATAGGCGCGGTGCTGGATATTATGATTCACGACATAGATATCATCCTCGGCCTTGTCCCGGCCAAGATTAAAAAAATTGAATCCGTAGGCGTAAATGTGCTCACCCAATTTGAGGATATCGCCAATGCCCGGATTACCTTTAAGAATGGCTGCGTGGCAAACCTGACTGCCAGCCGGGTATCCGATGAATTTATGCGCAGGATCAGGATTTTCCAGAAGGATACCTATATATCTTTAGACTACAAAGACGCCAAGGCCAGCGTCTATAAAAAGGCGGGCCCGGGCATCACCAAACAAGACCTGCCCATTGAAAAGGAACAGCCCCTGCAAAAAGAGCTGCGCGCCTTTATTGACTGCGTCGCCAAGCAAGAAGAGCCGCTGATTTCAGGCCGAATTGCCCGGCAGGCGCTGGAAGTAGCCCTCGTCATCCAAAAACAGATATGGCGCAAAAACACCTCTTTATAATCTGCGGAGAGGCCTCCGGCGACCTGCATGCCGCGAGCCTGGCTAAGGAAATCTTAAGAATAAACCCCCGGATAAAAATCTCCGGCGTGGGAGGCCAGGCGCTGCGCCAGGCCGGCGCGCAAGTTTTCTGCGATATAAAAGACCTCTCTGTCATCGGCTTATTTGACGTCTTAAAAAACCTTCCTAAATTCCTCGCCTTAAAAAAACTTATACTGGAAAAGATAGGCTCGGAAAAACCCGACGCGGCCATTTTCGTGGATTTCTCCGGTTTTAACCTGAGGCTGGCAAAGGCAATTAACAATATCCTTCCTACTATCTATTATATCAGCCCCCAGGTGTGGGCGTCGCGTCCGGGCAGAATCCATACCATAAAAAAATATATTTCTAAAATCATCGTATTCTTTAAATTTGAGCGGGAATTTTATCAGAAATACGGCGTAAGCGCGGATCTGGTCGGCCATCCCTTGCTGGATATTGTAAAACCCGCTATGGAAAGAGGAGAATTTTTAAGGCAGCTGGGCCTGGCCGAGGAGAAAACGACTATTGCCCTGCTTCCCGGATCGCGGGTGGCGGAAATAAAAAACATCCTATCCTTAATGCTGAAAAGCGCGGCATTAATCAGCAGGAAACTAGATGCTCAGTATATTATCGCCAAGGCCCCTTCAGTCAACTGGGATATTTACCAACGGCCGGTTAAAAAAGAGGGGATAAATTTAAAAATAGCCGAGGGAAGAACTTACGATTGTTTAAACGCCTGTGATTTCGCGCTGGTGGCCTCCGGCACCGCGACCTTAGAAACCGCCATCATGCAGAAACCCTTTGTCATAATTTACAAGATGGACCTGGCCAATTACCTGCTCTACCGGCCGCAGATAAGGCTTCCCTATATCGGCATGGCCAATATTGTGGCCGGCAAAAAAATCATTCCCGAATTCATCCAGTTCCGGGCCAGGCCGCAAAAAATTTCCCGGCAGGTTCTAAAAATACTTAAGAATCCCGCTGAATTGGAAAAGATAAAAACAGACCTTGCCCAAGTCAAAGCCTCGCTCGGTTCTCCCGGCGCTGCCAGCCGCGCCGCCCGCATTATCATTGATTTTTTAAAATAACGCCCGCTCACCCGCTAAAAAATTTCCTGTTAGATTTTATCACCTTTTACGTCTATTGTAGTAGGAGGTAAAAAAGATGAAAGAATTAATCCCGGAGGAGGTAATTAAGCGTAAAATTTTCTTAATCCGTGGCCATAAAGTTATGCTCAGCCCGCATCTGGCACAGCTATATGGAACTACCACGAGCGCGCTAATTCAAGCGGTAAAACGCAATGTTGAAAGATTCCCGCAAGATTTTATGTTTTTGTTAACCAGGCAGGAAATTTGGAACTTATCACAATTTGTGATAAGTTCCAAGCTTAAACACGCGCCCAATATTTATGCTTTCACCGAACAGGGCGTAGCAATGCTCTCTAGTATACTAAAAAGTAAAAGGGCGGTTCAAGTAAATATTGCCATTATGCGCGCTTTTGTAAAACTAAGACAAATTCTTTCTGCCCATAAAGAACTTAGCTATAAATTAAAAGCGCTAGAGCAAAAAATCGAAAAACATGATAAAGAAATCCAGGATATTTTTGAGGCAATACGACAGTTGATGGTTTTACCGCGAACGAAAAAAGTTATCCACGGCTTTGCTCAAAAGTAAGATGGCCAAAACACCCCAGTCAGTTGCTAACTTTCCAAATAAAAATCCCAAGCCGCAATTTAAGCTTGGGGCTAACTAAAAATGAAGCCGTCCCCTATTTTACTTGTTTTAAAACGGGCGCGCTTTTCCGATGATCCGGAAAGCATTTTGTTTACTGTTTATCTAGTCTAGTTTGGGATTATATTTTCTGACTTCGGCTTAAAATCGAATTCTATCTCATCGTTAATTACTTTATATGCCATACCTTCAAGAGTTTTTAACTGCCCCTGCGAAGATGAATCTGGGAAATACTTAATTGCAAAGAATGCCTTATCTTCTTTAAATATATTATCGGGAGGCGCATTAACTCTATAAATAACAATGTTGTCTAAAAATTTCTCGAAAGTAGTGGGACTTCTTACACCCATACGATTAGATAACTCTATACTGTTTTTTAATGGGACGGCTCCTAATTCAAATAAGATAAATGAACTATTTGGATCTTTTGGCATAGGTAATATTTTTATTCTCCTATCAATATCTACCTTACGGAAATTTTCTGTTTGAATTTTATTAAAGTACTGATACATAGTTTCTTGTAAATTTGCTATTTCCTTTTTAATTTCCGTTACGACCTGAACATTCTGAGATATTTCTTGTTTTATATTTATTAGCTGTGTAAATCTATCCTTTAGATTATTAACGTCATTTCTCATTTTATTAAATGAATTATTAAAAGCTGAAATTTCAGCTATATTAATACTTCCGCCAATAAAAACTGCGAGCGACAAACATATTATCCAACCAATCCATTTATTAAACTTCCATTGATTTTTGTTTAATGAAAAAATCGCAATTATCGAACATAAGCTCGCCATTATATAAGCCCAAACCTTAAACATCATAACTACCTCCCCTATTGCTTCAGAATACACATACCTATTTGTTCTGGAAATCGGGATACTTCACGGGTCAATTAGGTCATTCTACCCCTCTCATTTTCTCTGTCAACGATAAAATGCCCCTGGCTGAGATTTCGAGCGAATGTCGATTTTTAGCCAATGGATGCTTGAGCATTGAGGGTATCCCCGTGGAGCGATAGCGACAAAACGGGGATGGCGAAGCTGTTTGACACTTTTTGCAGGGGCAAAAAGTGGAGTTCTGCAGCCACCGAAATGCGAAAGAACATTGGCGTTAAAAAAATCGACTAGCGAGAAATCTTAGACAGGGGCAAAGTTAATCGCAACTTGCGGCCACCTACTAGCGTAATTCGGACTCTAATTTGCGGATTAAATCTGCGGTTTCCTTGATTAAGGGGGCGGGTAAGAGTTTGGAAAGCTCGGCTTCCTGCTTCAGGGACTTGAGCGTGCCTAAAAATCTTTTTACCGTAGCCAGGCGCCTTTTCTGGTAGGCCTCTTGCGGATCCAGCTCCTGCCTCTGCCGGATTAAGGCGGTTAAATCCTTCTTTACGGCCAAGACATCCTTGCCGTCTTCAAAAATCTCTTTTTTAATTTTTCCGTAATCATCCGTGTCTAAACCTTTTTTATTCTTGGCCAGGCGTAAGACATCAATGGCCTCATAGCCGGGGATATTTGCCGCGGAAGAAGATTCCACATAATCCGGCCGCAGGTATTGGGGTTCCTCTTTCTCCAGGAAGTAATACGAACGCAGCAGCTTCAGGGCGGTCTGTTTCTTCAGGCCGGTTTCGCGCAAGGTGTAAATATCAAAGCTGGCATAACCCCAATCTTTATACAGCTTATCTTTCCATACCGAATAGAACGCCCGCCCCAATTCAATCCAGGAAGTCTTAAAATTCTTGACGTTTTCCAGGATCTGGTACCTTAAGGAATTTCTGTCTAAATCCGCCATCTTCTCTTCTATATTGCGCAGGGATTTTGTCTTTAGCTCTTGCATCTTAACCCTCCTTGCCCACAAGGGCACACCGGCGCAATTCCTATAAGCGCCGGGTGTTAGCCATTCTTATCCGCTCATCAATAGGCGGATGGTCAAAAAAGAAAAACTTAATTATAAAATTAGGGTTCCTGTCGGCAAGGTTCTGGCAAGCCAGTTTATCCATCATAGAAATAAAGGCCTCTTTTAAACCGGTTACCTTAAGCGCCATTAAATCCGCGTTTCTTTCAAATCTGCGGCTGATATAATTCTCCAGCGGCTGCATAATTATCCCGGAGAGGACGAAATACATAATTACCGCGGGAAGCGCGGCAATATCCGATAATGAAGATAAACCCAGCCACGATAACGCAGGGGCTGCAGTTTTAAAAATTAAATAAAATACCGCTAGCGTCACAACGGTATTCACCAGGACCAGCTTAAATAAATGCCGCAAGCGGTAATGCGCGAACTCATGCGCCAGGATAACTTCAATTTCTTCATAACTGTATTTGTCTTTTAAGGTATCCGCCAGGATTACGCGCTTATTTTTACCAAAGCCGACAAAGGCGGCATTGGCCTTAAGCGTCTTTTTGCTGAAATCTATTTCAAAACAATCCAGGACTCCTATCTTCATCTGGCCAGCCAGCTTAATTATCCTCTCCTTTAATATTTCATCGGAGAGCTTCTTATATTTGAAAAATAAAGGTATGATTAGGGAGGGAAATACCTTTGCTAAAATTAAGCTGAAAAATACCCAAAACAGCGAAACTATTAACCACCAGGTTTGGGGATTGCGGTCTAAGATATAATAAAACGCTGCGATAAGAATTAAACCGATTATATAAGATAACACCAGCTGTTTAAACTCGTCCGTGGACCATCCGCGTATACTTTGGCGGGACAAAGAAAACTTATGCTCTAAAATATAAGATTGGGTAAAGTGTATTGGAAAGCTTAGAAAATAATAACCTGCGGAGATAACAAAAAAATACAACGGCCTGATGAGGTAATCATGTGTAGTGAATTTTAATAAACAGCGGCTTAAGTTTTCGGATAAGCCGGAACGCATAAAGATAAAAAGTAAGGCGATAAGATACAGGACCCCAAGAATCTCCAGGGTATATTTAGATAAAGAATACCTCTTTACCCTATCCGTATCTAAACTGAACATGATTATTTGGCGGGCTTTTCGTGGATGGGGGCGATATTGATAAACGTGCGAATTTTTCCGTGACTGGTTTTCTTCTTGGTAAAATAAATCTTGCCCGGGCAAAGGGCATGTATTGTAGCCAGGCCCCTGGCATTAATACCCGCTTTATAAACCGGGATTCCCCTGACCAGAATCTGCCCGGTCTTAACTAACATTCCGTTAGAAACTTTTAACGCCGTATCTTTTTTGGGTGTTGATTTTCCGCCTGCCATCTTTATTATCCTCCGATTATTTTGTGTAATGTTAAATGTGTAATGTGTAACGCTCATGTAACGGTTGCTTGTGTAATGCAAAAACTGTTTTATTTTGTATTTCCGTTACACATTTATTTGCATTACACCCACATTACACGTTACACTTTACACATTACACAATTTATAAAGGAGTTATAATACTATCACATAATCGTCAATTAAGCAACACTTCTTCGTCCCGGGACGGGATATAGGCACTAAGCCCTTTCTGAGAAAGCGCGTCAAATAACCCTTGGGCCTGTTCAAGTTCGCCGTGCACTAAAAATATTTTCTCAAGGGGCAGGCACCCGGAAACAAAATCGCAGAGTTCATTCTTGTCCGCGTGGCCCGAAAAGGCGTTAATAATCGCTACTTCTGCGTTCAGTTCGTATTCTATGCCGAAGATGCGCACAACAGGCACGCGCTCCACAATCCTCCTGCCCAGGGTATCCTGCGCCATATAACCCACCACCAATACCGTATTCCTGGAGTCCTCAATATTATTTTTTAAGTGGTGTAAAATCCTGCCTGATTCGCACATCCCCGAGCCGGCAATAATAATCATCGGCCGCTTATCATTATTCAGCCGTTTTGACTGTTCCTGATTGCGGATATACGTAAGATTTAAAAATTCAAAAGGGCCCCTGCCCTCATTTACCTCCTGGCGGGTCTGGCTATCCAGGTAATCAAGGTGGTACTTGAATAATTCGGTAATATCCGTTGCCAGGGGGCTGTCCACATATATAGGTATGGCGGGAATTTCCTTTTGTTTTAAGAGTTCATTCAAAAAATAAGTTACTTCCTGGGTGCGTTCCAGGGTGAAAGAAGGAATAAGGACCTTGCCCTTTCGCTCTATCGTGCGGTTAATCACTTCTTTTAATTTAACTTTCGCTTCTGCTATAGGCGCGTGCAGCCTGTTGCCATAAGTAGTCTCCAGCATGAGATAATCCAGGTTACGGGGGATAACCGGGTCATCAATGAGAGGAAGGTCATTGCGCCCCAAGTCTACGGCGTAACCCAGACGGATATCGCGCCGCTTATCCTTTATTTCCAATACTATTATGGCCGAACCCAGGATATGGCCGGCGCCGTATAAAGTAACAAAAACATCCTTGGCCAGGCAAAACCTCTGGCCGTAAGATAGCGAGCGGAACCTCTTGGTGGCGGCGCTGGCTTCCTTCTTGGTATAGAGCGGTTTTCTTAAGGGCAGCCCCAGTTTTCTGTTAATCTTGTTCAGGTATCTCACATCTTCTTCCTGAATCTTACCGGAATCTTCCAGCATCAGCCTGGATAAATCCTTGGTGGCAGCGGTAGTATAGATTTTAGAGCGCAGCCCCTTTTTAAGCAGGGTGGGGATATTGCCGCAGTGGTCAATATGGGCATGGGATAAAACCAGGGCGTCTATTTTATGCGGGTTATAATTCAGGGTGGAATTAAGCCGGTAGAATTCATCGCGATGCCCCTGAAACAAGCCGCCGTCCAGGAGGACCTGCGATTTATCCGTTGAGACTAAGTGGCTGGAGCCGGTAACCGTCCTGGCGCCGCCCAAGAATTTTATCCTTACAGACATAAGTTAGGTAACAAAGAGATTCCGGGAAGAAAACTTTCCGTCGGTAGTAATATTGACGCCCAGCCTCTTCAGGCCGACTTCATCCCCGGGGGTGGGGATATGCGTCATATGCACTTCGCAGCCCTTTAATTCCACCAGCCTGTTCATGGCTAATTCCGCGGTATGATTGGTGGTCGCGCTGATGGAAAGGGCGATTAAGGTCTCTTCCAAGTCCATACTTTCAGATTCGGCATTCAAAATCCCTTCCTTCAATTTGGCTATTTGATTTATGACGTGGGGCGACAAAAGGAGTATTTCATCGGGAATATTGGCCAGGGTCTTTACCGCGTTTAAAATCAGGCTGGAGGCAGCGTGCATAAGTTTTGAGTTCTTGCCGGTGATAATCTTCCCGCTGTTTAATTGAATCGCCGCCCCGCAATATATGCCTTCGTTGCCCTTGCCTTTTGCCTCTGCTTCCTCGGCTGTTTTTCGGGCCACCTCCACCACTGTCCTGTCGGTCAGCTTAACCGAAAGCTCTTCCATTAAAAGCGTAACCTTATCTACCGTCTCTTTTTTTTCAATCCCCAATACATATTCGGTGTTATATCTAAAATACCTTCTGATTAATTCCTGTTTTGCCGCGGCCTGGACTATCTCATCATCCACTATGCCAAACCCGGCACGGTTAACCCCCATATCCGTAGGCGAATTATACATCGGTAAATTCGCGTCCTTATTAAGTATCTTGTTCAAGACCAATTTTAATATGGGAAAACTCTCCACATCGCGATTGTAATTTATCGCGGTTTTATTGTATTTAGTTAAATGAAACGGGTCAACTAAATTGAAGTCTTGAATGTCGGCAGTGGCTGCTTCATAAGCGATATTCACCGGGTGTTTAAGCGGCAGGTTCCAGATGGGAAAAGTTTCAAACTTGGCGTAACCGGCATTGACGCCGCGCTTATGCTCGTGATACAACTGCGACAGACAAATTGCCAATTTTCCGCTGCCCGGGCCGGGGCCGGTAACAATCACGATGGGGTTCTTAGTTTCTATATAGTCGTTTTTGCCAAAGCCCTTATCGCTGACAATTAAATCCACGTCCGCCGGATACCCTTCTATCGGATAGTGCAGGCAGACTTTCACCCCGCGCCGCTCCAGTTTATTTTTAAAAATAACCGCCGCGGACTGATTGCTAAAACGCGTAATGACCACGGACAAAATCTCCAGGCCCCATTTCCTCAGATCATCAATTAACTTTAAGGTAGCGGCATCATAAGTTATGCCGAAATCGCCGCGCACCCTGCCTTTTTCAATATCTCCGGCGTAAATAGCCAGGACGATATCTATCTTATCCTTTAACTGCTGTAGTAACCTTATTTTGACGTTGGGGTCGTAACCCGGAAGGACTCTTGCGGCGTGATAATCAAATAAAAGCTTTCCCCCGAATTCAAGATAGAGCTTATTATTGAATTTCTTAACCCGGTCTAAAATTGCCGCGGACTGTTCTTTAAGGTATTTCTCGTTATCAAAACCAATTTTTTTTGTCATGTTCACACCCGGGCACTAGGCCTATTATATTATAGGGGATAATCTTTGTAAATAAGAAAAGCGCCCTGGTTTTCGCAGGGCGCTTTTAATCCAGCAAGCTAAAGCTAAACGCTAGACTAATCCCTGGTCTAACATCGCGTCAGCAACTTTGACAAAACCGGCAATATTGGCGCCATTGACATAGTTGATATAGCTGCCCTCCTTGCCGTATCTTGTGCACTGTTCGTGAATAGCGGTCATAATCTCGCGCAGCTTATTATCCACCTCTTCCCGGCTCCAGGACAGCCTCATACTGTTCTGGCTCATCTCCAGGCCTGAGGTAGCCACGCCGCCGGCATTAGAGGCCTTGCCGGGCGCGTAGAGGATCTTTGCCTTTTGAAAAACCTCCACGCCTTCGGGCGTGGTGGGCATATTCGCTCCCTCGCCTACCGCTATACAGCCGTTCTTCACCAATGCCCTGGCGTCTTCCGCGCTTATCTCATTCTGTGTCGCGCTGGGAAAAGCAATATCGCACTTTATCTTCCAGGGATTCTGCTTTTCCAGATATTCGCACTTAAATTCCTTGGTGCACTCCTTGATGCGGCCGCGGCGCTGGTTCTTGAGGTCAAATACACAATCCAGCTCTTTCTTGTCAATGCCTGCCTTATCATAGATGGTGCCGTCAGAATCAGACATACTCACCACCCTGGCGCCCAGCTGCAGCAGTTTTTCCACGGTATATTGCGCGACATTGCCTGAACCGGAAACCGCGCAGACCTTGCCTTCCAGGGATTCGCCCCTGGTTTTAAGCATCTGTTCCACAAAATAAACGCAGCCATAACCTGTGGCCTCGGGCCGGATTAAACTTCCGCCCCAATTCAGGCCTTTGCCGGTTAAAACGCCGCTGAATTCATTGCGCAGCCTCTTATACTGGCCGAACATATAGCCGATTTCACGGCCGCCCACGCCGATATCTCCGGCCGGCACATCCGTATCCGGGCCGATATGCCGGCACAGCTCGGTCATAAAACTCTGGCAGAATCTCATTACTTCATTATCCGATTTTCCTTTGGGGTCAAAATTAGAACCTCCCTTTGCCCCGCCCATTGGAAGCGTGGTCAAGGCGTTCTTAAATACCTGCTCAAAAGCCAGGAATTTTAAAATCCCTAGATTTACGCTGGGATGAAAGCGTATGCCTCCCTTGCATGGACCGATGGCGCTGTTCATCTGTATGCGGTAGCCGCGGTTTATTTGAATCTGGCCTGCGTCATCCAACCAGGGGACGCGGAACATAATGACCCTCTCCGGCTCTACCATTCTCTCCGGGATCTTGCCCTTTTGATACTTGGGATTCTTCTCCACAAAGGGCATTACCGATTCAACTACCTCCCGCACTGCCTGGTGAAATTCCTTCTCGCCGGGATTTTTCTCTATAACCGCCTGCATAAAATCTTCAATCTTTTTTGACATTCCTTCGCTCCTTGATTTTAAGCAAAACGCCTCTTGCCTGTTTTTAGGCGCCCCATAAAAAACAAAAGACGTCTGCTTTCTGGTGAATTCAGACGTCTTTGTCTATCTCTTTAAGAGTATAACATAAAAAATTAACTTGTCAAATATAATTTTTTTTGGGCCCCTACGACTTCTTGGCCTTTATATCTCTGGTTAAAATTATGGCCTCGGCAATCTCGCGCATGGTCTTACGGCTGTCCATGCTCTGTTTTTGAATCAGCCGGTAGGCCTCGGAAGGCAGGATATTCGCCTCTTGCGAAAGGATATCCTTGGCCCGTTCCACTGCTTTACGCGTAGTCAGCGCCTCTTCCGCGCTACGCGCCCTTAAATCCAGCTCCGCGTTTTCAATGGCTATCGCCGCCTGGTTGGCCAAAGCGGCCAAGAGGTCTAATTCCTGCTTGGTGAATTTGTGCTTCTTGGAGGTATAGCAATTCAGCGCGCCGATGACCTTTTTTTTGACTGCCAGGGGGACGCTGGCCAAAGAACAAAGCCTTTCCTTCCTGGCAATTTGCGGGTTCAAATAACGACTATCTTCTTTAACATCTAAGACGCATATCGGCTTATTCTCCTTGACCACAATACCGGCGATACCTTCTCCTAATTTAAGGTTGGGCTTTTTAATATAGTCTTCGGAAATAGACTGGGTGGCCCGGATGACCAACTCATTGGTATTCGGGTCAAGGAGCATCAACGAGCAAATCTTGGAATTCATAATTTCCGCGGTGACATTAACCACCAGACGCAACAGCTCTTCCAGGTATAGCCCGGAGGTAATCAGGCTCGCCACTTTGGAAAGCGCCTCAATCTGTTTTAAATAAACCTCGTAACCCTTTTTTGCTCTTGCCATTTCTAATCTCTATATTTGAAATCTCAAATATCGAAACAACGCGAAATGACCAAACACCAAGATACAATAACTAAACAATAACCAATAAACAAATCTCAATAATCAAACAGAAAAGTTTGGTAATTGGTTATTGAAATTTTGAATTTATTTGATGATTGGAAATTGGTTATTGGTGATTTCATAAAATGGGCAGGTATTTGTTTATCTCGTATTGCGTAACCTGCGCCTTGTATTCATCCCACTCTAATCTTTTGTTGCGGATAAAATAATGGAACAATTGTTCGCCGAGCGCCTTCTTGACCAGCTCGGACTGCTCGGTAACTTTAATCGCCTCCAAGAGGTCTTCAGGCAAGGACTTAATCTTGGCGCGCTCCCGCTGCTCCTGGCTCATCTGGTAAATATTATCATTGGCCGGCTCGGTCAGGGGATATCCCTTCCGGATGCCTTCCAGGCCCGCGGCTAACATTACGGAAAAGGCCAAATAAGGATTGCAGGCCGGGTCAGGCACACGGTATTCAATACGCGTAGATTTCTCTTTGCCGGGTTTATACATCGGCACCCTGATCAGCGCGGAGCGGTTCATCTGCGCCCAGCAGATATACACCGGTGCTTCATAGCCGGGCACCAGGCGCTTGTAAGAATTTACCCACTGGTTGGTTACCGAGGTCAGTTCCGGCGCGTGCTTCAGCAGGCCGGCAATAAATTGCTTGGCAATCCTGGAAAGATGATACTCGCCTTTCTTTTCAAAAAAGGCGTTAGTTGAGCCTTTAAACAACGATTGGTGCGTATGCATGCCTGAGCCGTTTATCCCATAAACCGGTTTAGGCATAAAACTGGCGTGCAGGCCCTTACTCTGGGCAATCTCTTTAGCCACCAGCCGGTAGGTCATCACGCTATCTGCCATAGCGAGGGCGTCGTTATACCTCAAATCAATTTCATGCTGGCTGGAAGCTACTTCATGGTGGCTGTATTCCACGATAATCCCCAAATCTTCCAACGCGCTTACTGTTTCATTCCTGACATTCTGGGCCACATCTAACGGCGTCAAATCAAAATACCCGCCCTTATCCAGCACAATGGTATTTTTGGGATTGTTAAAATAGAAATATTCCAGCTCCGGGCCGACGTAATAGGTAAACCCCATGTCCTTGGCGCGTTTTAAGTTTTTCTTTAAGACATAACGCGGGTCGCCGCTAAAAGGCGAACCGTCAGGCATATAGATATCGCAAAACATCCGCGCCACCGGCTGTTCTTTTGATTCCCAGGGCAATATCGCAAAAGTAGAGATATCCGGGCAGGCAATCATATCCGATTCCTCTATGCGGGCAAACCCTTCAATAGAAGAACCGTCAAACCCCATCCCGTCCCCTAAAGCGCGGGGCAACTCATCCACGGTAATGGTAAAGCCTTTTAAAAACCCCAGGACATCGGTAAACCATAACCGGATATACCTTACCTTATATTCTTTTACCAGTTTTATTATATCTTGTTTGGTTTTAGGCTTTATCTTCACCTCTTCCTCCTCGTTAAATACGAAATCCGAACATCTAAATTCGAAACAAATTCGAATTTCCCAATTTTCTAATTTTCAAAACGGCTTTGTTTAGAACATTTAAGATTTAAAAAATTTGAACATTGTTTCGGATTTCGGATTTCGTGCTTCGAATTTAACTTTATATTAACTTATTACTTCGTTTTTAAGAATTTATCTATTCTCATAAGCGCCTCTCTTAAATTATCCATACTTGAGGCGTAGGATATGCGGATATAATCACCGAACTGCTGCCCAAAAGCCGAACCCGGCACCACCGCTACCTTCTGTTCTTTTAACAAACTTCGCGCAAATTCCAAGGCCTGCATTTTGCTGCATTTTATGCTGGGAAAGGCATAAAATGCGCCTTCGGGCCTATGGCACTTCAGGCCCATTTCATTCAAGCGGGAAATTACGAATTCCCTGCGGCGTTTATATTCCCGTTTCATTTCTTCCACGGAGGGCCTTGCGCTATGCAGCGCCTCAGCCGCCGCCATCTGGCTGGTAATCGGCACGCACATAATGGTATATTGGTGAATCTTGGTCATCGCCGCGATGATTTCCTTCGGGCCGCAGACAAAACCCACCCGCCAGCCGGTCATCGCGTAGGATTTAGAAAAGCCGTTCAGATAAAGAGTATTATTTTTTGCGCCGGCCAAGGCGGCAAAAGGCGTATGCTCAAAGTCATAGGTCAGGTCTCCATAAATCTCATCAGAGATGCAGAGCAAATTATGCTTTAAGATAACCCGTTTTAACTCCGTCAGTTCTTTCCTGGTATAAGAAATTCCCGTGGGATTGTTGGGGTAATTTAAAATTATGGCCTTAGTTTTTTTATCAATGTATTTCCCTAGGCATTTGGGATTAAGCTTAAAACCATCGTCTTTTAAATCTATATATACGGGTATGCCGCCGGCCAATTCTACCAGCGGGCCGTAAGAAACGTATCCGGGGCTGGGGATTAACACCTTATCCTGGGGCGAAATAATCGTCCTTAAAACCAAATCAAAACCCTCGCTTACCCCCACGGTAATCAGGATTTCTTCGTCCGGAGAATATTCCAGGTTATACCTGTTTTTTAAATAACGGCTAATGCCCAGCCTTAGCTTATAGAGCCCTTTATTTGAGGTGTAGCCGGTAAAACCCTGTTCCAAAGAATATATCCCTGCCTCGCGGATCTGCCAGGGAGTGACAAAATCCGGCTCTCCTACGCCGAGCGAGATTACATCCTTTGTCCCCAGCACCAAATCAAAGAATGCGCGGATACCCGAAGGCTGCATATCTTGTACTTTTTGAGAAATAATATTTTTCATTTTACTTGTGACTTGTGACTTATGACTTGCGACTTAATATGATATTGCAATCCTCTTATTCTCTTCTTTATGTTTTAAAATCACCCCGTCTTCCTTATATTTCTTTAGCAAGAAATGCGTGGCGGTCCCCCGGATATTTTCCAGCGGCGCCAACTTTTCAGCCACAAACCTGGCTACGGTATGCAGGTCTTTGCCCTCCACAATCAAAAGCAAATCATAAGTGCCGGAAATCAAATAACAGCTGTTTACTTCCGGGAATGAATAGATGCGCTCGGCGATTTTATCAAAGCCTAGGTCTTTTTGCGGGGTGATATTCACCTCTATCAAAGCCCTGACCTCGGAGCCGGCATCCCTTATCAATTCCTTATTGATTACCGCCTTATACTTTAAAATCACGCCTTGTTTTTCATATTTCTTAATCGCCTCTTTTATACCTTGCGGTTTCTTCCTAAGCATCCTGGCAATTTCTTGCGGAGCGGTGCGCGCGTCCTTTTCTAATACCTCCAATATCTCATCCATAATTATTTACCTCCTTTAATTGAAGTTAAATCCCAAATTCCAATTTCCAATTTCCAAATGACCAAAACAAATTAGTTTCGGTCATTGGATATTTGGTCATTGGGATTTGTTTGGAATTTGTAATTTGTGATTTGGAATTTAATCATTTTAAATATAACAGATCTTGGGCCCCTGCCTTTTATGCTCGGACCTTTTTATCATCTGTTTTACCTTAGCTACCTTTTCCCGCGGTAAAACCTGCCTTCTTTTATTCTCAAGGCGCTCCAGGATGTCGTCCAATTCCGGATAAGTAATGCCCATCTCGCCTTCGTCGGTCTGGTCCGGCCAAAGCCCGGCAGTAGGCGCTTTATCAATAATCTTGCGGGGAATCCCTAATTCTACGGCCAACGCCCTAACCTCTTTTTTTAACAAATCGCCTATCGGCAGTATGTCCGTGGCGCCGTCGCCGTGCTTGGTAAAATATCCAACCATAATCTCCGATTTATTGCCTGTGCCGCAAACCAGGTAATTATAATTATTGGCAAAATAATATAAAACCGACATCCGCAGCCGCGGCCGCAGGTTTGCCCGGGCTAAACTATTGCCTTTTGGCAGAATTCCGCTCAAAGCATCATATGCCGTAGATAGGTCTATCACCCTGGTCTTTATCCCGATTTTCTCAGCCGCTAATTTAGCGTCCGCGAAATCCTGCTTTTGGCTGTGGCAGGGTAAAATTAAGGCTAAGACTTTGTCTTTACCTACCGCGGCCTTGGCTAAAGCCGCGGCCACCGCCGAATCCAAGCCGCCGGAAAGCCCCAACACAATACCCCTGGCCCCTGCGCGCCTTGCCTCTTCCTTAATCCAATGAATAATTTTCTTTTTCATCAGCGCTTATTTTTGCGGCAGCCCCAAACCGGATAATTTTTGCAGCAACAAGTCATTCAAGTAAGCCGCGGTAAAGGGCTTGGCGATATAATCGTCCGCGCCCAGGGATTTTGCCTGGCGAATACTCTCTTCATCATCCAGGGCAGTAACCATAATTACCTTTATATTTTTATCTACTTCCTTAATCCTGCGCAGCACCTCCATCCCCGACTCATTGTCCAGGCGGACATCTAAAAGGACCAGGCGCGGGCGTTCTTTCTTGGTTAATTCTACCGCCGCCGCCCCATCCGTAGCGGTAAACACCGCGTAATCTCTCTTGGCTAAAAAACTTTGGGTCAGCCGGCAGATTTCCTTCTCGTCATCAACTACTAATATCGCGATTTTTTCCATTTTAGGTCCCTATTTTGACTTTACCGCCAGGACTTTAATCAGGTCTGCGGCGTCTTCAATTTTATCGGTAACGCCTTCCAGGTATTCCGCCAATTGATAGACCAGGAAAAAGGTTACCGGCTCAAGCTTGGCGTGGATGAGCGACTCAATTAAAGTCTTCTTCTGGTCGTCAGCCTCGTGCTCCAGGCGGTCAACATCCTCGCAATCAAGGAGCGCTTTCTTCAGGTCGTTCTTTGCCAGCGCCGCAATCCCCTCTTTAAGCTTGGAAATGGAAGTAAAAATTACATCCGTGGAAGAAGAGATATTTTTTAAAACGCTTTCCGGCAGCCGCTGCTCAATATAGCCCAGAATCCTGGCCGCGCCATTGGTCCAATCGGCAATGCGGTCTAATGATTTGACAAAATGCATCAGGTCTTCCCGGTCCGGCGGCAGCAGCAAGCCCTCGGAAAGCTCGCTGACCATCTTTGACCTTAACAGGTCAGCCTGGTGCTCGCTTTCCCTGACATTATCAATGGCCGCGGTCTTAGCGGATAAATCTCCCTGTATGAAAGCCTTAATGGCGTCGGCAAAAAACGAAACCGTCTTGTAGGTCTCTTCCACGTGCTTTTGGGCGTCTTTTAATATGGAAAGCTCCTCGGCCATGCCCAGCCAACCTAAAATATTCCTTGCCTCTTTCATCTTTACCCTCCGATTTTTAGGAACATCAATATTACTTTTAGCGCCAGAAAACTAATGATACCGGAAATAAATGGGGTTGCCAGCCAGCAGACTACCATTTCTCTAATTATGCCTATATTTAAAACACGCAGGCCCCTGACTAATCCCACGCCAAAAATAGCCCCGACTATGGAATGGCTGGTGGAAACCGGTATGCCGAAAACAGTGTAAATATGCACATTAATCGCGCTGGCTAATTGCGCCGAGAAGGCCATAATCGGCAGAAGATTGGTAATCTCCGAGCCGATAGTCTCAATGACTTTATAGCCCCAGGTAACTATGCCTATTATTATGGCAATGCCGCCTAAAATTACGCTAATCTTCGGGGAAAGTATCCCGGCTCCGACCATCACGCCGGTGGCATTGGCCACATCATTGGCGCCCCAGGAATAAGCCACGTAGCACCCGCTTAAGATAATCAGCGCGGTAAAAGTTATCTTAAGATATTTGCGCGGGATAAGCCGGTAAAATATATTTTTAAAAATCCGGTAAAAAATATACCCTAAAACGGCCGCGCCCACCGGGGTAAAAATCCAGCAGATAAAGATATCCAGGAGCACTTTCCACTTAATCGGCGCGCCGAGAGCCAAGCCCCCGCCTGCTACTGCGCCGACTATGGAGTGACTGGTGGAAATCGGCATCTTCCAATACGTGGCTAAAACTACCCAGGCGCAGGCGCCAAACGCAGCCACCAAAGCCAGATACATCGCTAAATTTTTATCTAACTGGTCCATCGGCACAATGCCCTTGCCGATGGTTTTAGTAACATATGAGCCTTGTAAAAACGCGCCTAAGAAACCAAAGATTACGATTAAAACAATCGCCTGCTTTAAAGTCAGGACTTTGGAGCCAACCGCAGTGCCCAGGGAATTGGCCGCGTCATTGGCGCCGATAGACCAGCCTACAGCCAGACCCATCAATATCGCAAAAGAAATTAATAATAAATGCACGGGTTATTTTTTCCTGCAGACTTTAACGCACATTCCGCAGATATACTGGTCAACTAAACGCTGCTTCTGGAAATCCTTTAGCTTCTGGAAACACTTCAAATAGTCAAAATCCGAGGGGCCTTTCTTAATCGCCTGCGCCGGACATATTGTAACACAAACCAGGCACTCTTTACAGCCTTCTTTTACCGGCTTATCCGGCTCTAAAGGCATATCGGTAAGGATGGTTACCAGGCGTAATTGCGCCCCCAGGCGTTTATTTACCAATAGATTGTTCCGGCCTATCCAGCCCAGGCCGGCTAAATAGCCGACCTCTTTATGCGCGAGGTGCCCTCTCTGATTTTGCCAATCTACAATTTGCGAGGCAGGAATAGGCAGAGAGAAATAATTCTTCTTCTGGATATAATTGCCTACTTTTAGCGCGAGCTGGTCTAAAAAAGCGTTGACTACGCGGTAATGATGAAAATATAACCGCGTCGGCGCCTCTTTAATATCGCCGAGGACTCCGCCGGATAAGCTCACCCCCAAAGAAACCGCCCGGTTAACTTTTTCTAAAACCGGCGCGGAAAGCATAAAGTCCTTCTTAATCCCGGCGATATCCGCCACGCCAAAGAGGTCTGCCCCCAGCCCAAGGCAGTATTTTTTCAGGACGTTATAGTTTTTTACGCTCTCCATATGCAAGGTCACCAAGTCACCACGTCACCAAGACACAAGTAAACACTTGACACAAATCTGTAACTTTGCTACTGAACATTGGCCAACCGGCGTCTACTGGTGACTTTGTGACTTTGTGACTTTGTGACCCTTAACTTTTGTCTCCAAATCCATTTTTCTTAAATAGACCATTAACAAGGAAATCGCCGCCGGGGTGACGCCGGAAATGCGCGCGGCTTGTCCCAGATTAATGGGCTTACGTTGCTGTAATTTTTCTTTTATCTCCCGCGAAAGCCCGGATATGCGGCTATAATCTAAATCCTGCGGCAGTTTGATTTTTTCTATATTCTTGAATTTTTCCGCTTCTTTAAGCTGGCGCTGGATAAAGCCAGCATATTTTACCTCAATTTCCACCTGGCGCAAAGCAAATTCTGGAATCTCCAGTTTAACCTGATTCAGACCCTGGATATCCTTCAAGCTTATCCGCGGCCTTTTCAAGAGCTGTTCCAGGGTAGTTGCTTTCTTCAGCGCAGGCGCCCCCAGCTTGTTCAATTGCGCATTTAAGCCGGCTGAAGGCGCCAGGCGCGTATTCTTTAAAAAATCAATCCCGGCTTTGACGGCGGAAATTTTATCCTGCGCCTTCCGGTAATCCCCGGCGCTTACCAGGCCTAATTCATAACCGGTTTTTCCCAAGCGCAGGTCCGCGTTATCTTCGCGCAGGATTAGCCGATATTCTACCCGCGAAGTAAACATCCGGTAGGGCTCGTTAGTGCCCTTGGTGGTTAAATCATCAATTAATACGCCGATATAACTTGTGGCGCGGTCTAAAATTAATGGTGGTTTATTTTTTACGCGCCGGGCGGCGTTAATCCCCGCGATTAAGCCTTGAGCTGCCGCCTCTTCGTAGCCGGTAGTGCCGTTGATTTGGCCGGCCAGGAATAAATTTCTGAACGGCTTGGTTTCTAGGCTAGCGTAAAGCTGCGTTGCTTCAACCACAGTGTGCTCTATGCCGTAGCCGAATTGGATAACTTCTGCTTTCTCCAGGCCCTTGATGGAATGTATCATCGCCAGCTGCACATCTTCCGGCAGGCTGGTAGATAAACCATTCGGATAGATTTCGTTAGCCTCTAAACCTTGCGGCTCCAGAAAAATCTG
>VGKK01000010.1 GCA_016867095.1 Candidatus Omnitrophota bacterium
TCAGCGCTTCAACTCGAAGCATCCTGAGCGAGCGAAGCGAGTCGAAGGAGTAATCTAATGAATAAATACGAAGCAATGTTTTTAGTCAAGCCGGATTTATCCGAGGAAGATAAGAAGGCCCTCCTTAGCCAGATTAACGAAGTAGTCACCAAGCATAACGGCGCCGTCAGCTCGGCGAACATCTGGTCGGAGAAAAGGAAATTATTTTTTCCCCTGAAAAGATACCGCGAGGCGATATATTACCTGGTGAATTTTACCCTGGCGCCCCTGTCCGTAAAGGACATAAATCAGGCATACCGGCTTAATGAGAATATCTTGAGGTTTCTGATTACCAGGGCGCAATAAAAAAGAGAGGACGATATGGCTAATTATAACAAAGTATTGCTGATGGGCAACTTGACGAAAGATCCGGAACTGCGCTATACCCCGCAGGGCACGGCCGTGGTTAATCTGCGCCTGGCGATAAACAGGAAGTTCCGCGCCAAGAACCAGGAGTTAAAAGAAGAAGTTTGTTTTGTGACGGCAGTGGCCTGGGACAAGCAGGCGGAAACCTGCAACCAGTATTTGCGTAAGGGCAGCCCGGTTTTTGTGGAAGGCAGGCTCCAGTCGCGCAGCTTTGAAGATAGCGCCGGGCAAAAACGCAATGTGATTGAAGTCAGGGCTGAGCGCATTCAGTTTTTAAGGGCGCAATCGGCAAAACCGGAGACAGGGCCTATTCCGGCAGCGGACCTTTCTGAAGTTTCTACTACGGCGGACAGCTGGCTGGAAGATTCATCCGAACACAAGCAGGAAAGCGAGGATGCAGCAGATGAGAGTTAAGACTAAGAGGATTGCCAAGAAGAAAGATAAGTTTTTAATAATGAGGAGGAGGGTCTGCAGGTTTTGCAGGAATAAAGTCAAGAACATAGATTACAAGGATATAAAATTATTGGAGTCGTTCGTCACGGAAAAGGGCAAGATTACTTCCACGCGCTCTTCGGGCAATTGCGCCAAGCACCAGAGGGCGGTAGCGGAGGCGATAAAAAAAGCCAGGTTTATTTCCTTAATACCTTATGTGCGTTATTAAACTATGGAAGTCATTTTAAACCAGGATGTCGCTAAAATCGGCCGGAGCGGACAGGTGGTTAAGGTAAAAGACGGTTTTGCCCGTAATTTTCTTATCCCCAACGGCCTGGCTGTGCCTTTAACCCCCGCCAACCTTAAAGCCCTGGAGCAGCAGAAGCAGAAAAAAACCCTGCAGCTGGAGAAGGCCAAAAAAGAAGCGGAGGAACTTAAGGAGAAGATAGCGGGTTTGTCTTTGACCCTGACGGTCCTGGCCAAGGAAGAAGGGGAGGAATTGTACGGGAGCGTGACCGCGCCGGACATTGCCGCTGCCTTGAGGGAAGAGGGTTTAGAGATTGATAAAAATTCCATTATCATAGAAGAACCGATAAAGTCTTTGGGGATATATGAAGTGCCGGTCAAATTGCATCCGGAAGTTGAGGCGAAAGTAAAAGTCTGGGTGGTAAAGAAGTAAGTGAGGCCACAACTTATGGAGCGAGTGCGAACATAAATGGCTAATAACGCGGTAATGCTGGAAAAAGTGCCGCCGCAAAATTTGGAAGCGGAGATGGCGGTCCTGGGTTCAATGCTTATTGACGAGGACGCTATCGGCGTGGCGGCAGAAACCTTAACCAGCGATTCTTTCTATAATGACAGCCATAGGAAGATATTTGAGACCATCCTTGTCCTCTATAACGCCAATAAGGCGGTAGACCTTATTACCCTCACCAATGAATTAAAAAGAAACGAGCTCCTTGACGGGGTGGGTGGAGCCAGTTTTTTAACGAGCCTGGTAAATTCCGTGCCCACCGCCGCCAATATCAGCCACTACGTTGGAATAGTAAAAGAAAAGAGCATCCTGAGGACATTGATAAACAACTCCACCAAGATCCTATCTTTGTGTTACGAAAACCAGGATAATGTTGACGCCCTGGTGGATGAGGCGGAGAAGCTGGTCTTTGAAGTCAGCGACAGCAAATCGCAGGGCACTTATCTGCACCTGAAGGAGATTGTTAAAGACAGTATTGAGACCATCGACAAGCTTTACCAGAAGAAGGCGCATGTTACCGGTATACCCACCGGTTACATAGATTTTGATATTAAGACCGCGGGCCTGCAGCCTTCGGATTTAGTAGTGATTGCCGGCAGGCCTTCTATGGGCAAGAGCGCCCTGGCTATCGGCATCGCTGAATACGCCGGCGTAATAGAAAAAATTCCCGTGGCTATTTTTAGCATAGAAATGTCCAAGGAGCAGCTGGTGCAGCGGATGCTCTGTTCTCACGCCAAGGTGGACGCGCACAAGGTGAGGACAGGGTACCTGTCCACTTCGGATTGGCCGCGCCTGACCGCTGCCGCCGGGAAACTTTCCGAGGCGCCCATCTTTATAGACGATTCACCGGCGATTTCCGTGATGGAGCTGCGCGCCAAGGCGCGCCGGTTGAAGGCCCATCATGATATCCAGTTAATTGTTTTAGATTATATGCAGCTGATGCGCGGTTCATCAAGCCGGGTGGAAAACAGGCAGCAGGAGATTTCCGAGATTTCCTCTTCCTTAAAGGCGCTGGCGCGGGAATTGCATGTTCCGGTGGTGGCCATCAGCCAGTTATCCCGGGCAGTGGAGTCGCGCACCGACCATCGTCCGCAGCTCTCCGACCTGCGGGAATCCGGGGCCATAGAACAGGATGCTGATGTGGTAGTATTGATTTTGCGGGAGGAGTATTACAATCCCACTTCGGATAATCAGGGCATAGCCGAGGTCATTATCGCCAAGCAGCGCAACGGCCCGGTAGGCTCTTTAAAGCTGTCCTTTATTAAGGAATATACGCGCTTTGAGAATATCGCGCGGGTAGAGTAAGTGAGGCCATAACTTATGGAGCGAGCACCCGGCTGTATCGGAACAGCCGGTGTGCCGCTTGTGCGGCAAGCGAACATAAGTTATTTGGCCGAACTTACCCCCCCCACACCAATTGATATTTAGCCGAGGCTATACTACCAATTGGTGTGGGGGTTAATTCGCGCAATAACTTACGTCGTCCGCCTGTGGCGGACTTCCGTAAGTTATGCGCTCATTTAAAATCGGTTGCTTAAAGCGGCCGGTTCCTATATAATATTAAATATTATGCGCCGGATATTTCTGATATTTTTTTTAATCTTAAGCGTTAATTCTTTATTATTCGCTCAAGAAAAACCCTCCCCGGAACAGCAGGCAGTTTCCCCGTCTGAGCCGCAAGCCCAAAAATTAGTTACCGCCATAGAAGTAAAAGGCAATAAGTCCATAAGCACCAATACCGTTATCTCCAAGATGAAGACGCGGGTAGGCCAACCCTATCAGGAAAATGTGATTAGCGACGATTTAAAACGGCTTTATCTTTTGGGTTTCTTCAGGGAAGGCACCAGCATTGATACCCAGGATTATAAAGGCGGGGTCAAGGTTATCGTCAGCGTAGTGGAAAGGCCGATTATTGAAAAAATCAGCTTTTCCGGGATGAGGCGTATTACAGCCAGCGACCAAAAACTGAAAGAGTCGTTAAAATCAAAAGAAAACCAGTATTTGGACTATCCCAGCCTGGCGGAGGATATACGCACGCTGGAAAAAATGTATGAGAAAATAGGCTACAGCCGGGTGCAGATAAATTACCAGCTGGCCATGAATAATGAAACGAATAAGGTGAAGGTTCAGTTTAATGTGGCTGAAGGCAAGAGGTTAAGGATTAAAAATATCTCCGTGGAAGGCAACCCCAGCTTTACCGGCCGGCGTATCTTAAAATTAATGAAGACCAAGCGCGCCTGGTTTTTTAATGCCGGGGCATTAAAAGAGGAAGTGCTCAAAGAAGACATTGAGCGCGTCAGGGCGTTTTATCACCGGCAGGGTTTCGCGGACGCCGTGGTTAATTATGACGTTTCCGCCGATACCGCTAAACCGTTTCTCTTGTATATCAAGCTGGCCATCCAGGAAGGCAGGAAATATCTGGTAGGCGATGTTACTATGCAGGGTAATAAAGATATCCGGGAAAAGGAGATCCTGGCGCGCCTGAAAGAGTGCGTCCCCGGAAAGGTTTTTAGCCAGGAAGCCTTAAAAGAGGATGTGGCTAACATCCAGGGTTTGTATTTTGACCGCGGCTACATCATGGCGAATATACAGGAGACCACCGCCCTGAACCCTTCTACCGGCCGCACGGATATCAATTATGATATTGCCGAAAATCAGATTGCCTATGTGGACAAGATTAAGGTAAGGGGCAACGTGAAAACCAAGGATATAGTAATCCGCCGGGAATTAAGGATCAGGCCCGGTGACAGGTTTGACGGCGATAAATTAAGGCGCAGCAAGGAAAGGCTGCAGAATTTAGGGTTCTTTGAAGAGATAAGTTACGATACCGAAGATACCCAGGCGCCGGATAAAAAGGATTTAGTGGTGGAGGTTAAGGAAACCAAGACCGGCGCTTTTAGTTTCGGCGGCGGTTACAGCTCCGTGGATGAATTTGTGGGGTTCGTGGAGGTTGAGCAGAAGAATTTTGACTGGAAGAATTTTCCTTATTTTACCGGCGACGGCCAGGAACTTAAGTTCCGCGCGGCATTCGGGACGCTTAGCGATAACCTGACTTTAAGTTTTACCGAACCCTGGGTTTTTGATTATCCCGTATCTTTCGGTTTTGATGGTTATAAAGAAGACCACAAAAGGGAATCAGACGTAGGTTATGGTTATGATGAGGAGGTTGTTGGCGGGGACCTGCGTTTAGGCACAGAACTGTCAGAATATACGAGGGGGAAGTTAACTTATCGTTATGATACCATAGATATCACCAACATTAACGAAGATGCCACCGATGACCTCAAGAAGGAATACGGCAGGAACAGCATCAGCAGCTTGCAGGCAGGGCTTACCTATGACAGCCGTAATAGCGTATTTGATCCCACCAGCGGTAATGTAGTGGACGGCACAATAGAGTGCGCGGGCGGGCCGTTTGGCGGCGACAAGGATTACCTGAAATTCTTTGGCCGGATAAGCCATTATTTTCCGCTGTGGCGCGGTTCAGCCCTGGAATTAAGGGCAAGGGCGGGCCTGGCGGACCCTTATGATGACTCCAAAACCGTACCGATATATGAAAGATTTTTTGCCGGCGGCGCCTATACGATTAGAGGTTACCACGAAAGGAAGGTAGGTCCGATAGACCCTGCGTCTAAGGACCCCCTGGGCGGGGAATCAATGTTGATTGGCAACGCGGAATATACGTATCCGCTTTTTGACTTTATTAAGCTGGCCGCCTTTTATGATATAGGAAACGTTTGGGCAAAAGTGGATGACTTTGCTTCAGGCGGGTTAAAATCAAGCATCGGCCTGGGATTAAGGATTAGGACCCCTATCGGCCCGATTATGCTTGATTACGGCATACCTTTTAACAAAGAGCCGGGCGAAGAAGACAAAAGCGAAGGCAGGTTTCATTTCAGTATGAGCCATGGTTTTTAAGTGAGGCCATCCCCCCGCATTCTTGCAGAATGCAAGAAGGGGGATATGGGCTGAACTTACCCCCCCCACACCAATTGGTAGTATAGCCTCGGCTAAATATCAATTGGTGTGGGGGTTAATTCGCCCCTGCCGTTTTGCTTCGCTTTTGCGATAGCAAAACGAAGCAGCAGGGGCTCATTAAAGGAGGAAGTAAGATGGCAAGGACAGCAAAGTTTTTTTTAGGGATGGTTGTCGGTTTAACTTTTTTGGCGGGGGCGGCTGGCTTAGCCCTGGCAGCGGAGAAGAAATTAGCCTACGTGGACTTAAGCCGCATTTTTAGCGAATATAGCAAGACTAAAAGTTACGACAAAACACTGAGCGATAAGGAATCCAGTTATGAGGCGGAAAGAAATAAGAAAGTGGAGGAAGTAAAGCAGCTGCAGGATAAGGTAAATTTACTGAGCGACAAGGAAAAAGAGGCCAAAAAGCCGGATTTAGATGCCAAGATTAAGACGCTGCAGGAATTTGACCGCCAGAAGCAGACCGACCTGCGCAAAGAGCAGGACGAAAAGATGAAGGAGCTATTGAAAGACATTGAGGATGTAATCAAGAAATACGCGGAGAAAGAAGGCTATTCCATGGTATTCAATAACCGCGTCCTGGTTTATGAAGATAAGACTATGGATATTACCGAGAAAATTATTGATCTTTTGAATAAAGGCAGTAAGAAGTAATGCGTAAGACCTTAAAAGAGATAGCCGAGCTTATCGGCGGCGAATTATTAGGCGACGGCAATACCGTGATTACGGGTGTTTCGGGGATAGAAGGGGCGGGGAAGGGCGAGATTACCTTTTTAGCCAACCCCAAATATTTCCCCCTGCTGGAAAAGACGCAGGCCTCGGCAGTGATTACTCCTCGCGACACCGAGAGCGCGCTTAAACCCCTGGTTCGCGTGGATAATCCATCCCTGGCTTTTGCGAAAATACTTTCTGTTTTCGCGCCCTACGAAGCAAAGCGCCCCCAAGGGGTACATTCTACCGCGATATTAGGTAAAGACGTAAAATTGGGCCGCAATGTGGCAATAGGCCCTTACGCGGTTATTGAAGAAGCAGCCTCGATAGGCGATAATACCGTAATTTACGCCGGATCTTTTGTCGGCCACCATAGCGCTATCGGCGCCGATACCCTGATTTATCCCAATGTCTCCATCCGGGAACAGGTTACTGTCGGCAGCCGCGTAATTATCCATAGCGGCACAGTTATTGGTTCGGACGGCTTTGGCTTTGCCACCATAGACGGCCTGCATCATAAGATCCCCCAGATAGGGACAGTAGAAATCGGCGATGATGTAGAAATCGGCGCTAATGTGACTATTGACCGCGCCCGTTTTGATAAGACGGTTATCGGTAAAGGCACAAAAATAGACAATCTGGTGCAGATTGCCCATAACGTAGTTACCGGAGAAAATTGCATTATTGTGGCGCAGGCGGGGATTTCCGGCAGTACCAGCCTGGGCAAAAATGTGACTTTAGCCGGCCAGGCAGGATTGGTGGGGCATATCACCATAGGAGATAACGCTATAGTTATGGCGCAGTCAGGAGTAAGTAAGTCTGTCCCGGAGGGGGCCATGGTTTGGGGTTATCCTGCCAAGCCTGAAAAAATCGCCAAGCGCGTCAATGCCTGTGTGCATAATTTACCCCGCTTGTATAACACCGTAGCGGAATTGAAGAAGAAAATAGCAGAGCTGGAATTAAAACTGAAAAATGGATAGGCAAAGGACCATTGCGAAAGAAGTAAGTTTAAATGGCGTGGGCCTGCATACGGCAGGAAAAGTTAATATTGTCTTTAAGCCCGCCGCCGCAGACAGCGGCATTAATTTTATCCGCAGGGATTTATCCGGAGCCCCGGTAATTAAGGGCTCGCTGGAATGCCTTTTGTCTTCAAGCCGTTTTCCCCGGCGCACCTGCATCGGAAAAGAAAACGTGGAAATACACACCATCGAGCATCTTATGGCCGCCTTAGCCGGTTTAAGCATAGACAATCTTGCTATTGAAATAGATAACGATGAAGTGCCGGGCTTAGACGGCAGCAGTTTGGATTTTGTCAAGGTCCTTAAAGGGGCGGGGGTTGTGGAACAGGATAAGCCCCGCCAGTACGCGCTGGTCAAAGAACCGGTCTTTGTGGAAGAAGACAACGCGGCGATTATGGCCTTTCCGTCAAGCGAACTGAAAATTTCTTACACCTTAAATTATAACCACCCTTTATTAGAGGCGCAGTTTTTAGAAACCACGATTAATCCCGCGCTATTTGAAAAGGAATTAGCGCCGGCCCGGACATTTTGTCTGGAGGATGAAGCAGAAGAATTACAGCGCCAGGGCCTGGGCAAGGGCGCCAATTACACCAATACCCTGGTTGTGGGCAAAAACGGCGTCATCAAGAATAAAGTGCGTTTTCCGGATGAATTTGTTCGGCATAAGGTGTCCGATTTACTAGGCGACCTGTATCTTCTGGGCAGCCCCTTAAAAGGCCATATTATCGCCTTAAGGAGCGGCCATTCCCTGAATTTAAAACTGGTGAAAAAAATAAGCGAACAAAGGCAGAGGTATTCTTCCAGCGGAGTAGGCGCGACTTATTCGCCTGAAAGCGGAAAGGAATTAGATAGGGCGGAAATTATGAAGATACTGCCGCACCGCGACCCTTTCCTGTTTGTGGATAAGATTCTTTCATTAGAGAAGGGAAAGCGCGCCGTAGGCCTGAAGCATCTGACCATGGATGATTATTTCTTCAAGGGGCATTTTCCCGGAAAGCCGGTAATGCCCGGCGTCTTGATTATTGAGGCGCTGGCGCAGGTGGGCGGGGTAATGATGCTTGCCTCTGAAGAAAATTGGGGGAAATTAGCTTATTTTATGGCGATTGACAATGCCAAGTTCAGAAAGACGGTTCTGCCGGGTGATAATTTGATTCTTGATGTGGAGGCGGTAAGGATTAAGTCAAAGACCGGCCAGGTCCGGGCAAAGGCATTAGTAAATGATAAGGTAGTGGCGGAAGCAGATTTAAAATTTGTCCTCGTGGAGCCGTAGAAATGATACATCCCACCGCTATAATCTCAAAAAAGGCAAAGCTCGCCGACGATATCCAGGTCGGGCCTTATACTGTTATCGCGGATAATGTGACCGTAGATAAGGGCTGTAAAATCGGCGCGCATTGCGTCATTGAAGGCAACGTCACTATCGGCAAATCCTGCGAGATTTTTACCGGCGCGGTTATCGGCAGCAGGCCGCAGGATTTAAAATATAAAGGCGAAAAAAATTTCCTGGAAATAGGCGATAATAATATTATCCGCGAGTATTGCACCTTTAACCCCGGCACAGGAGAGGAAGGCGGGACCGTAGTGGGCAACAACAATCTTTTTATGGCCTATTCGCACATTGCCCATGATTGCCGGGTAGGCAACGGCTGTGTGATTGCCAATAACGGCACGCTTGCCGGCCATGTCACCATTGAAGACAGGGCGGTGATCGGGGGGCTGGTTGCTATACATCAATTTGTCCGCGTGGGTATCCTTTCTATTATCGGCGGATGTTCCAAGGTGGTGCAGGATATCCCGCCGTATTCCACTTGCGACGGCCATCCGGCGCGCGTCTACGGGCTAAACCTGGTCGGCCTGCGGCGCAATAAAATTTCCAAAGATTCCATGCAGGCGCTCCACCAGGCCTTTAAGATATTATTCAACAGCGGCCTCGCCATAAAACACGCCGCAGAAAAGGTGGAAAAAGAGGTCCCAAAAACCAAAGAGGTCTTGGTTCTGGTTAATTTTATAAAAAATTCTCAAAGAGGCATATCCGGTTCCTGCCGCTTGACACGGATAGGCACGGATAAAAGAATGGATTAACACGGATAAGCTTTTAATCCGTGTGCATCCGTAGAAAATCCGTGTACATCCGTGATAAAAAAATGGAAAAAATCGGTTTAATCGCCGGCAATAGGCGCCTGCCTATTTTATTTTCGCAGGCCGCCAAAAAAAAGGATTGTTATATTGTGGCCGTCGCCATAAAAGGCGACACATCGCCACAGTTAAAGAAATCCGTTGATAAAATCTACTGGATAGGCCTGACTGAATTCCGCCGGCTCTTTGAGATATTTAAGAAAGAAGGAGTCACCCGCGTGGTGATGGCCGGCCAGATCAGCCCCGCCAGGCTTTTCAGCAAGGAGGTAAATAAAAACCAGGAGCTGATGGGCCTCTTGAATAATATAAAGGACAAGAAGGCGGATACGATATTCGGGGCAGTGGCGGAAAAATTAAAAGAGTCCGGTTTTGAATTGCTGGACTCCACTATTTTTATGGAAGAGTTTCTTCCCAAAAAAGGCGCGCTGACTAAAAACCCGCCTGATTTCGCCGAATGGGAAGATATATATTTTGGTTTTGGTTTGGCAAAAGAAATCGCCCTTCTGGATATCGGCCAGGCCGTGGCGGTAAAACATAAGGCCATTGTGGCCGTAGAAGCCCTGGAGGGCACGGATAACCTGATCAGGCGCGCCGGTAAAATCAGCCGCGGCGGCTTTTGCGTGATAAAGGTCAGTAAGCCCAGGCAGGATATGCGTTTTGATATACCGGTAATAGGGCTGAATACCGTCAAGACCATGGCCTGCGCCAAGGCAAAATGCCTGGCTATCGAGGCGGAAAAAACTCTTTTCCTGGATAAGGATGCCAGCATTCAATTGGCTGAGAGCAAAAACATTTCCATCGTAGCAGTATAAAAATCCTTGACAGTGCTGCAATTGTTGTATATAAAGGTATAAGAAGGAGGTAGCTATGGTAAGAATGATGAGCGCAAGGCCAACCGAGTTTAAGTTTTACGCGCCGCAGGCAAAGCGGGTCAACCTGGCGGGTTCTTTTAACGCTTGGAATACAAAGACGCTTTCCGCCAAGAAAGATTCCAGGGGGAACTGGGCGGTAAAAGTTAATTTGAAACCAGGCAGGCACGAATATAAATTCTTTGTTGACGGCTCCTGGCTTAATGATCCGCGCTGCACGCATTGCATTACCAATTCGTATGGAAGCCAGAACTGCATCATAGACGTAAAATAACGCGAAGAGAAATCAGGATTTAAATTTTTAAAATTAAGGGCGTCACGAAAGTGACGCCCTGTAAGTTTATACTGGTTAAGGGGCAGGATACTGATGAAATACATATACGGCCCGGTAAAATCGCGCAGGCTCGGGTTGTCCCTGGGGATAAGCCTTTTGCCCTATAAGCTGTGTAATTTTGACTGTGTTTATTGCCAGCTGGGGCCGACTAAATCCATGACCGGCCCGAAGAAAGAATATTTTCCGGTAGAGGAAATTATAGACGAGCTGAGGTCCTGGCTGGTAAATAATGCCGATAAGCTGCAGGGCCTGGATTATGTTACTATTTCCGGCGCAGGCGAGCCCACCTTAAATACCAACATAAAAGAAGCAATCCGCCGGATTAAAGAGATTGGCGGCCGGCCGGTGGCTGTAATTACCAATGCCTCTTATCTGCATGATGCTTCAGTGCGCCAGGCATTATTAGAGGCGGATTTAATTGTCCCTTCCTTAGACGCCGTTACACAAAAGGTATTTGAGCGGATTAACCGGCCTGAGCCCGGCATCAAGATAGAAGACATCATCAGCGGTTTAATAGAATTAAGAAAAGAATTCCGGGGCAAGATTTGGCTGGAGGTAATGCTGGCAGCCGGCATCAACGACGATTTACGGCAGATTAAAAAAATGAAGGAGATTATTGAGCAAGTTAGGCCGGATAAAGTGCAGCTTAATTCTCCGGTGCGCACTACCGCCGAAAGCGGCGTCTTGTGCGTTGAGCGGAGCAAATTAGAGAAAATTAAAGAGATTTTAGGCGAAAAGGCGGAGATAATCTAGGTTTGCGCCCGTGGCCTAATGGATAGGGCACCAGTCTTCGGAACTGGCTATTGGTGGTTCGAATCCACCCGGGCGCATTTATAAAATTTAAAATTAAAAAGTCAAAATTGTGTGTTATAATATATTGAAATTTAGATTTTAGAATTCTTAAACGGGCCATTAGCTCAGTTGGTAGAGCATCTGACTCTTAATCAGGTGGTGGCAGGTTCGAGCCCTGCATGGCCCACCATTTTTTTAGCGTAGGTGAAAAACTACGAGCTTATTGAACATACCGCAGATATTGGCATCCGCGTAAAAGGCAAAGACTTAGAAGAATTATTCCGCAATGCCGCCGGCGCGATGTTTGATATTATTGCCCAAAGAAAGTCACCACGTCACCACGTCACCACGTCACCCGTTGAAAAAATCAACCTAAAACAGGAAGCGGAGAATTTAGAAGAGCTTTTTATAAACTGGCTGAATGAACTTTTGTCGCTTTCGGCGACAAAAGAAAAAATCTTTTGCGATTTTAAATTCAAAAGATTATCCGAGCGTAACCTTGAAGCCGGGGCTTACGGCTGCGCTATTAAAGATTACAAAATTAACGCCGAAATTAAAGCCGCTACCTACCATCAGCTTAAGATAGAACAAACTAAAGCCGGCTGGCAGGCGGAGGTTATCTTTGACGTCTGAGATTTGGCAGGGGCCGTTGGAAAAAATTGACGATTTCCGCTGGCGGATACCCAAATCATACAAACCGGGTATGCGCGTGCCGGGGATTATTTATGCCGACGAGAAACTGCTTAAGGATATTAAGCAGGATAAGGCCGCGGAGCAGGTGGCCAATGTGGCCTTTATGCCGGGCATTGTCAAAGCATCTTTTGGAATGCCGGATTTGCACTGGGGTTATGGTATGCCAATTGGTGGAGTTGTTGCTACAGATATTGATGAAGGAGGAGTTATCGGCGCTGGCCTTGTCGGTTACGATATCAACTGCGGCGTCAGGATGCTCAAAACCAATCTTCAATACGAGGAGATAAGAAATAAGATTAAGGATTTGGTTTATGGCCTGTTTTCAGATGTTCCCTCGGGCCTGGGCTCAAAAGGCGATATCCGGGTCAGCCCGCGGGAGGAGAAAGAAATATTGGTTAAGGGCTCAAGATGGGCGGTAGAAAAGGGCTACGGCACAGAGGATGATCTGGAATGCACGGAAGAATACGGCGCGATACAGGGCGCGGACCCCGCGGCAGTCTCGGACAGGGCTTATGAAAGAGGAAAGGCGCAATCCGGGACCCTGGGCTCAGGCAACCATTTTTTAGAGATACAGGCCGTTGACCAGCTTTATGACCGCGGCCTTTGCGATGCCTTTAGTTTGGATTTAGGCCAGATTATGATTATGATTCATTCCGGTTCGCGCGGATTAGGCTACCAGGTTTGCGATGATTATACCAAAAGCATGATTCATTGTTTAACAAAATATAATATCAGCGTCCCTGACCGCCAGCTTGCCTGCGCGCCGGTGAATTCTCCGGAAGGAAAGGCTTACCTTGGGGCAATGAAATGCGCCGCCAATTATGCCTGGGCAAACCGGCAGTGCCTGATGCACCTGACGCGCAAGGTTTTTGAAAAAGTTTTCGGCAGCCCCTGGCAAAAGCTGGGGATGAATTTGATTTATGATGTGGCCCATAATATCGCGAAAATAGAAAAACATATGGTTAGCGGTAAAGAAAAGGCTCTTTGCGTGCACAGGAAAGGCGCCACGCGCGCCTTTGGGCCGGGACATCCGGCTTTGCCTGAAAGGTATAAAAAGAGCGGCCAGCCGGTAATTATCCCGGGGGATATGGGCAGGAATTCTTATTTGCTCGTCGGCACGCAAAAGGCGATGGAGGAGACATTTGGCTCGACTTGCCATGGCGCCGGCCGCGTCAAATCCCGCACCGCGGCTACCCGCTCCATTAATGTAGATATGTTATTGAAAGAATTGGAATCCAAAGGTATAATGGTGAAGGCCTCGGGCCGCGGCACCATTGCGGAAGAGGCGCCGCAGGCGTACAAGGACGTTAACGACGTGGTAAGCGTGGTGCATAATGTGGGCATCTCCAAACGCGTCTGCCGGATGCGACCACTTGGAGTGATTAAAGGATAGAATGCTGGATATAAAATTTATCAAAGAGAATCTGGATTCAGTAAAAAAATCGCTTAAGGACCGCGGCCTGACTATAGATTTGGATAGCCTGCTTCAGCTTGAGGATTCCCGGCGCAAAAATTTAAACGAACTGGAAGGCCTGCGCGCGGAAAAAAATAAGGCCAATGACGAAATCACGGCATTATTAAAGAAAAAGCAGGACGCCAAATCCCGGATTGTTTCCATGAAGGCCATTGCCGAGCGCATTGACCAGCTGGAGGATAACTTAAAAGAGACAGAAGGCGAGTTGAATAAGCTGCTTTTAGTTATCCCCAATATACCGCACGCCTCCATCCCCATCGGCGACGCCACAAAAAAAGAAGTTGTGCGCACATGGGGCGAACCGCCCAAACTTGATTTTAAGCCGTTTACGCACATCGAAATCAGCCGGAATTTAGGCATTATTGATTTCGGCGCCGCGGCAAAGATTAGCGGCTCAAATTTTGTGCTTTATAAGGGCTGGGGGGCAAAGTTAGAGCGCGCCCTGATTAATTTTATGCTGGATTTACACACCAAAAAGCACGGCTATACCGAGGTCTTTACGCCGTTTTTAGTCAACCGCGCCTCAATGACCGGCACCGGCCAGCTGCCGAAGATGGAAGAGGATATGTACCGGCTAAAAGACGAAGATTTATTCCTTATCCCGACGGCAGAAGTGCCGGTGACCAATATCCTGCGCAGTGAGATACTGGAGGAAAAAGACCTGCCAATATATTATACCGCCTATAGCGCCTGTTTTAGAAGAGAGGCGGGTTCCTACGGCAAGGACACCAAGGGCCTTATCCGCGTGCATCAGTTTGACAAAGTAGAGATGGTAAAATTCGTCAAGCCCGAGGCTTCTTACGATGAATTGGAAAAATTAGTGCGGGACGCCGAGGAAGTCCTGCAGATTTTAGGCCTGCCTTACCGGGTGGTGGTCTTGCCGACCCAGGACATCAGTTTTGCCGCCAGCAAATGCTATGACCTGGAGGCCTATGCCTGCGGCGTAGATACCTGGCTGGAGGTATCCAGCTGCAGTAATTTTGAAAGTTTTCAGGCCCGCCGCGCCAATATAAAATTTAGGCGCACGGCCGCCGACAAACGGCCGACGAGCGAATACGTGCATACTTTAAACGGCTCAGGGATTGCCTTGGCCAGGACCGTGGTGGCTATTTTAGAAAATTACCAGCAGAAAGACGGCACGGTTTTAATACCGCAAGCCCTCAGGCCATATTTAGATGGGAAAGAAATGATAAGTTAATAACCTAATGTCCCTTGCCTAATCGCTTGTAAATTTCTTGCGAAATTTACTGCGCAGGCTTCGGGATAAATTCGCCCAGACAACTTACGTTCGCTATCGCTTCGTAAGTTGTGGGCTCATTTAGATGGGAAAGAAAGAATACCCTAAAATAAAAGAAGATATTTCATCCCCGGCATACGGCCTTTCCAGCCCTTTGCCCGGATTTTCCCGCAAGGTTTTCAGTATTGTCCAGCTTGTCATCGGGATTGTCCTTCTGCCTTTTATTTATACCACCACAGTTGCCTTTATCCATGAATTCAGCCTTATAGAAGAGCCGCTGCGGAATTATTTCTGGGCGGGATTAATCAGTTTCCTGGTAATTTATTTATTTGTCTGGGAGCCGGCAATAATTTATGCCAAGGGCCAGAGGCTGCTGGCGCTCGTTTTCACCTTTATCAAGCCCATGGTCAAAGTGGCGCCGTTTCTTTTGCCGGTCTATACGATAATCTTATTTATACTTTTTGGCCTGGCGTCTTTATTGTTTAAGTCTGCCGCCGTAGCTAATTATTTTGTTTTTTCTTTCGGCTTTAGTATGGGCTTACACCTGGTGTTTAGCGCCAAATCCATACGCTCAAAACAGGGGGATTTCTTAAGGGCAAATTATATCTTTGGTTTTTCTTTTATTTATATCCTTAATATTTTCCTGCTTATCTTTTGCCTCAACCTTTTCTTTGAGAAAATTTCTTTTGTAAATTTCGTGAATAATTCCTTCCAGGCCGCTAAAGATATATTCTCCGCAGTCTTTAGGCAGCTATTTTTATGATAAATTTATGGTATGATTTTTTAAGAGGAGGGCTGCGCTAACTGGCAGGCGGGCGGTCTTGAAAACCGCTGTCCCTGTAAAGGGATTGGGGGTTCGAGTCCCTCGCCCTCCGCTTATTTTACTATGTCAAGGATAAAATTACTTAACGAACAACAGGGTAAACTATTAGCGCGTATAGGCAAACATTATTCTTTTGATTGGTCCAAGGTTGCAAGAATTAGTAATGTTTGCGAGCGCACTCTTAGAGATTGGCGAAGCGAAAAATATAATATGAATTATGAGGCATTATTAAGGTTGCAAAGGGCTGCCCATATTCGGATTCCCAAAAAAAGAGAGATTCTATCGGAATATTGGAGTGCCAAAAAGTATGCGCGTAAAGGAGCCTTGAAATGTTACGAACTTTATGGTAACCCCGGTACGCCAGAAGGGAGGAGGAAGGGAGGTTTTAGTTCTCAAAGATTATTCCGCTTGAGACCAGAGTATGCAAAGAGCATAGGGGTAGTAGTAAGAAAAAATATCAGAACTCCACGGCCTTCGAGAGAATTAGCTGAATTTATTGGAATTATGCTTGGTGACGGCGGTATGTCCGGTTATCAAATTAATATTACATTTAATAGGGAAACAGATAGTGAATATGGAATTTATATTAGAAAACTGATAAAGCGATTATTTCGTGTTGCAGTTTCTTTATATATGAGCAAGAATGATAAAGCAGGCAGAATAGTGGTTTCGGGAAAGAATTTAGTTGAATTCTTGAAAAGTAAAGGATTAAAGACGGGTAATAAGGTTAACAATAGTGTGAATATCCCGCGATGGATTCTTAACAATAGGGATTATAGTGTTGCCTGTCTAAGGGGGTTAGTAGATACAGATGGGTCATTTTATTCTTATAACCACAAGGTAAATAACAAAAAATATTGTAGTTTTGCCGTGTGTTTTACTAACCATTCCAAACCATTATTGCAAAGTGTTTATGAAATCTTGAGGAATGAAGGCCTTGATCCAGTTTTAAATACTAAGCAAGTCTATCTTTATAAAAAAGTCAATATCAAGAAGTATTTCCAAGAGGTGCATACTCATAATAAAAAACATCTTTATAAATATAAGAGTTATTTTGTTAACTTGAATTAAGGGAGGGGTACCGAAGTGGTCGTAACGGGATCGCCTCGAAAGCGATTTGGGCCGTAAGGTCCACGCGAGTCCGAATCTCGCCCCCTCCGCCAAAAAATAATATGATTTTTCCCGCCTCATAAGATATGCCGAAATTCTCTCTCGATAATTTCGGAATATTCGGCGGGATGAATTTCATGAAGTAATAGCGGGAAATTCAGGAGAGGTCGCGTAGAGGCCGAGCGCGCGTGTCTGGAGTACACGTAACCCGTAAGGGTTCGAGGGTTCGAATCCCTCCCTCTCCGCCATTGATACCAATTCGAACCTTTTTGCTCTCCATCCAGGAGCGCTAAGGTTCGAATTTTGGTATGGGCGACATAATAAGGCTTAAAATTCCTTTCTTCGCCCTGAAAAAGCTGATAAAAATCAGCCTCTTTTGTTAAAATCGGCTCTAAAGCTATAGGCGCAAGCAGCTCTTTAAGCGCCAGGGCAGAGGAGACGGTATTTTTATTTAGAGTATCGCATAAATTCTCCAGCCGGTGGTTAATCCATTCTTTAGGCGGTGCCTTAAAACTATTTTCCTTCTGGAATTCCAGTGATTCAACCTCCTGCTTTAGTTCTTCGTTGCGTTTCTCAGCGTCAGTTAATGCCTCCGAAACTGCCTTTGAAAGATTTCCCGTGCGGATGAAATTAAGATAATTCTGTATCTCTTGCTGTATTCTTTCAAATTGCGCCTTCTTTTTCTTCACTAATTCCGGCACTTCATTAAAGCCTTCAGCAGCCAGCTTTTCAACCTTTTTATAGACATATTCTATGTTCTCTGCAGTCAGCAGCTTCTCTTTAAGCTCAGCGATAATTGTTTCTTCAATTCGTTTGCGGGGAATAAGCAGAGTATTATTGCAGGTTTTTCTTCTGGCATTGTAACAGCCATAATAACCTGAACCCTTGCCGCTAATCAGCACAATTGCTCCACCGCAGGTGTTGCATTTCATCAGGCCTGAGAATAAATGGTTAGGGCTGGTATGGATATAGCTTTTTTGCTGATAGAATGCCTTTTTCTTCTTGCTTACAGGCCAGGTTCCACTAAGCTCTTGCCAGCGTTTTTGCGCCTTTCCCCAAGTTTCTTTGTCAATAATCATTAAATCTTCGCGGAAGATCGGCAACCGGTCTTTGGTAGGGCGGGGAACTACCTTTTTCCTTCCGGTCATCGGATCCCGCACGTTTTTATACTTCCGCCAGTCCCAAATACCTATATATTTCTCATTCTTAAGTATCCTTGATACAGTTGAGGTATTCCAGCCGCCATTCATACCTTTTTTAGTCGGCACTTTGTCTTCATTTAACCTTGCGGCTATTTTGTGGATACTGTTTCCATTGATAAATTCATTGAATATCCGCTTAACAATTTCCGCCTCTTCGGGATTAACCTTGTGAACTTTGCCTTCATATTTTGCTTGCCCTCCCGTTTTTTCAGCGACAGTGACCTCAAGTTGAGGATTTAATTAACTTTTAGGCATTTAGGGCGAATTCCTGGAAAAAGGTCAAAATTTTTTGCCCCAGGAAGCCCTACAATCGACGAACTGCCTAAAAGAGAGTATAATGTATCCCCAAAAGGAGGTCACCATTGGAAAACATTACAACCCCAAAGAAAGAACGCGTAAAACTCACCCCGGAGCAGTTATTCAATATCTACCTGGAGTGCTCTGTTCCGGGAGCTCCGGTAAAGACAATACTGGA
>VGKK01000011.1 GCA_016867095.1 Candidatus Omnitrophota bacterium
TGGTTAAAACATTCCGCTATCGCTCTTTTTACCTGGTCAGCGCCAATGCCTGGGACCTGGTTTTTAATTGCCTCTACTGCGATCTGGCCGGCTGAGTCTGACCAGCCTTTGTTAAAACATTCCGCTATCGCTCTTAAGATATTTGCGACTATATCTATATCAGCGGATAATTGAGTTCTTGCCTTATCGGCTCGCAGCCTTGCTATTTCTTTTAATATACTGCCTACTATGCTTTCTATGCGAGCATTGCTATGCCCAACTTTCGCTGCCTCCCTGCCCTCTCCCTGCGGCGCATTTTGCCTTGCCTGAGTATCCCGCTCGGCCCGGCCGCCGCCTTCAATAAGATAATAGCTGTCAACTTTTTGAAAGGTGTAGCGGGCGCCTTCTTGACCATGCAGTAAAAGATAACCACCATCGCCATCTAAAACTAACTGCGCCTCATCGGGTATTTCCGCGGCGGCAACCTTTTTCCATTCTCCGGCTTTGTCTTTGGTCATCCAGCGCAGGTCAAGAGAACCATCGTTGAGACCTTCCCTTATCTCCTTGGCAGTAAATGGTCTTTGCGTGGATACGGCTGCTCCGCTGGCAATGCCGGCGTCGGCGGATTCGGTAATCTGTCGCGGTTGCCCTACCATTACCCTACTTGCCGCCAAGTCCTGAGCGGTACCGCCTTCTGCGGCTACCTGCGGATTTCTTTCCGACAATCCGATAGATAAGGGCCTGTCTACATCAACAGTAACCCTGCTGCCATTGGCAACTGCCGCGGACACAGCTGCCGTATCAAATGCCGCGCCGCCGGAAAAATAACTGCGGATAGTCTGCCCGAAAAGCGTTTGCGCCGGCTCTTGAAAATTGTATTCGCCGTCTTTAAAGGATTTCTGGTAGGCCTTAAAATAGCTGTCTTTTGACCAGGATTCTTTGGAGGTCAGGCCGGCAAGGTTTTTGCGGTCAATTAACCAGGAATATAGCCCGCCTTTACCGCGGAATTTCTGCTTAAACCACTGCGCCATAATCAGGGAATAATAGACCTGCCTTAGCGGGGCATAGCGCTTGGCAGTATTGATTTCTTTGGTTAGTTTGGGGATAATAGTTTCCCGGATAAGTTGGGAGGAGAAGGCATTGAGTTCTTTGAGGCGGTCGTCTTTAAATTCATATTGTTTGTAATTTTGGATTTGTATATTGGGATTTGTTTGTGATTTGTGATTTGGAATTTGTGATTTAACCAGATAGTCCTCCTCCAACATCACCTTCAGCGTAGCCTTGTAAATATAGGCATTGGTTTCGGACTCGCGGATAATAATCTCATCCGGCACAATCCAGGGGCGGGTTAAAGTGGGGATGGTCAAATTTTGCGAGCCAAAGATTTCCGCTGCCTTTTGGTAAAGCTTATCCCAATACTCTTTGCCCTCTGGAGTTTGGGGAGAGGTAAATTTAGCCGTGTCTTTTTTCAGCTGCAGGTCTGATTCTAAGAGGACTTTCCCGGCATCGGTTGAGGCCAGAAGCGGGTCAATGATGTTATCGGGCGAGTCCGGCCGCAGGTTCACCCAAAAAGCATCGTTAGGCAAAGAAACTCCTATGAAAAAGTAGTTTAGAAGCTCTTTGGTTTCTTGTTCTAATTCTTTTGTTTGGAATTTTGGATTTTGAATTTGTGATTTGTTTGGAATTTGTGATTTGGAATTTGGAATTTTAAAATAGTCGCCTTTGTCCAAAAGCAGCTTGAAGGTATTATTCAGGTTATCATAGGAAAGATAACGCAGGTGCAGCGGACGAAATCTATCCGCAGTCAAGGATTGGCGCAGCTGGCTCATATAGCCGGAAACATCTAATTGGCTGGCTATTTGGGCAAATCCCGATTGCTCAAAGATGAGCAAGAAGCATAAAATAAGAGCGGTAAATCTTAAAAATCTGTTATTAGTCATTATCTGAAATTCCAAATTACAAGCACCAAATTACAAACAAATCCCAATACCAAATGACCAAAATTACAAACATACCGATTTTGGTATTTGGATTTTGGAATCGTATATTGTTTGTGATTTGTGTATTGTAATTTGTGATTTGACATTTTGGTCTATCAGTCGTATGTGAAAAAAGCTTACATTATATATAGGTAGGAAACAAGGGTATTCTGCGTCTAAAAAGAAAGCGGTTTCTTAATGAGCGGATAACTTACAGAGCGAACGCAGTGAGCGAATGTAAGTTATAGCGAAGCGTCCGCGAATTAATCCCGACGAATATGCCAAAATTGTCAAAGAAAATTTTGGCATATCTTATGAGTCGGGATAGGGGTCAACTGATACCCGGCCTTACAGGATTGGCCGGTATGCCGCTTTCTGCGGCAACACCCGAGCTCATCGGAAAGCTCGGTATGCCGCTTTCTGCGGCAACACCCGAGCTCATCGGAAAGCTCGGTATGCCGCTTTCTGCGGCAACAGAATTTTGGAGCATCTTACGAGGCGGGATAGTATAAGTAATTATGAAATATACGCGGATTAAGGATTCTTAAGAGTAGGTCGTGGCGGCCAACGTTACGCAAGATAAAATAGTCTTGGATAGTCTGAAAGGTCATAGGCTTATTTCAGAATCTCTGACAGGCGTTTAAACGTGTCTTCCGCCGGCAGAATCTCTATTTTGCCTTCTCGTTGATAGCGCTTGCCGCCGTAGATAAAATAAGCGCGCGCCATAGGGTAATCTTTAAGGAATGCCTTTAGCCCGCTAAGCATAGCCGATGAAATTCTCCCCGCCCGCTTAATTTCAAACGCGCGCACACCACGCGGGCCGTATAACACAAAATCTACTTCCGCGTTATCCAATGTTCTCCAATAATAAATAGCATATCCTAAACCCAGAGCGTCATTGAGGGCTGATAATTCCTGGAAAAGCCGCGTCTCTATCGCCGCCCCTTCAATTTGCTCCGGCATATCCAGCGGCCCGGCCGGCCTTAAGGTACGATAAACCCCGGTGTCAAAAAAATAAAATTTTGTATGGGCGGCCAGGCGCCTTTTTGCTCTTTTGGCAAAAACAGGCAGCCGGTAGGCAATAAGCAAATCTTCCAAAATGCCGAAATAATTCTCTACGACCTTGCGCTCAATCGCGCACTCGCGCGCCACGGATGAGATATTTAACACGGATCCTTGAGAAAAGCTAGCCGCTTCTAAAAAACGCGAAAATGCCCCTAAATTCCTGGTTAACCCTTCCTGGCGCACTTCCTCTTCCAGATAAGTTTTCACATAACTTTCCAGATACGCCTTGGGGTCGGCTTGCGTATAAACGCAGGGCAAACACCCGTATTGCAGGGAATGATTAAAATTAAAATCTTTCCCCAGCTCAGCTGCCGTCAAGGGATGCAAAGAATATGTCAGGGCCCGGCCGCCCAATAAATTCTGCCCTCTCCTGCGCAGTTTCCGGACGCTTGAGCCGGTCAGGATAAATTTGTATTTATATTTTTCTATTAGGCGGTGGGCTTCATTTAGGAGTTCGGGGATGCGTTGGACTTCGTCTATAATTACCCAATCATTAAAATCCTGGGGGATAAAATGCTCTAACCTCTGGGGATTAGCCAGGAGATCATTAAAAACCTCGGCTTCCAGCAAATCCAAGTAAATAGCTTTAGGGAAAGTGGCCTTGGCCCAGGTAGTCTTACCTGTGCCGCGCGGCCCAAAAAGAAAGAAGCTTTTGGCTTTTGGTGGTATCAGTAATCTGGAATACATACTTCCATATTAAGCCTATTTTTGGAATTGTCAAGCAGAAAAATCGCCTGCGCCCCTCATTTTATGCGATTTTTCGTGTCCCCCCTGTTTTGTTTTCGGAGAAAACAAGGGGGGATATAATTTCCTATGCTATCAAGGAAAATTTTATAGCAATGGCTATTCCGCTTTTTCTTCTCTGGCCTTTTTTTCGGCGATGACTTTGGCGGCGAGCTCGGCAGGGACGCGCAGGTATTTGTTAAATTCCATAGAGGCATTGGCGCGGCCGCTGGATAAGGAGCGGATATTGGTGGCATAACCAAACATCTCGGAAAGCGGCACTTCCGCGGAGATAATCTTTTGCTTTCCCTTTGAGTCCATATTCATAATTTTGCCGCGGCGGGAGCAGATATAACCGACAATGCTGTTCATATATTCTTCCGGCGTATTTACCTCCAGCGACATATACGGCTCAAGGAGCACCGGCTCGCATTTCATAAATGCCTCTTTAAAACCGATACTGGCGGCAATCTTAAAAGCCAATTCCGAAGAGTCCACCTCGTGGAATGAGCCGTCCACTAAATCCACCTGCACATCCACCACCGGATAGCCGGCCAGGACGCCCTTTTGCAGGGCTTCCACAATGCCTTTTTCTACTGCCGGAATAAATGACTGCGGGATGGCGCCGCCTTTAATGCTGTTGATAAATTTAAAGCCCCCTCCGACAGGCTGCGGGCCTACCTCTAAAACTACATGGCCGTATTGGCCGCGGCCTCCGGTCTGGCGGATGTATTTTCCCTCGGCAGAGGCCGATTGCAAAATAGTTTCCCGGAAAGCTACTTTGGGCTGTCCGACTAAAGCCTCTACGCCAAATTCAGTTTTTAAGCGGTCAACAATAATCTCTAAATGCAGTTCACCCATGCCCACTAATAAGGTTTCTTTGGTTTGCTCATCGCTGGTAATCATAAAAGTAGGGTCTTCTTCAGCCAGGCGCGCCAGGGCGCGGCCTAATTTATCCTGGTCAGCGCGGGACTTGGGCGCGATGCTCAAAGACACTACCGGCGTAGGAAAATGCATGGCCTCTAAAAGCACGGGGTGTTTGGGGTCACAGAGCGTATCCGCGGTTACGGTATTGGCCAAGCCCACCACAGCCACAATATCTCCGGCAAAGGCATAGTCTATATTTTCCCGCTGGTTAGCGTGCATGCGCACAATCCTGGCCACCCTTTCTTTTTTATTCTTGGTGGCGTTTAACACATAAGAGCCGGTATCCAAAAATCCGGAATAGACGCGCACATAAACTAATTTACCCATATGCGGGTCAGCCTGCACCTTAAAAGCCAGCGCTGCCAACGGCTCATCAGCGTTTAAATTCCTTTTGATAACCTTGGTTTCCTCGCTGGCATCGTGGCCTTCCACAGCAGGCAGGTCCAGCGGCGACGGCAAATACAGCGTTATCGCGTCTAAAAGTTTCTGCACGCCCTTATTTTTAAAGGCTGAGCCGCAGACTACCGGCACTAATGTATTGGCGATGGTGCCGCTCCGGATAGCCGCGATGACTTCCTCTTTGGTAATCGCGCCTTCTGACTCTAATAATTTTTTCATCAGGCCGTCATCAAAAGCCGCGGCCTTCTCCAACAAAATATGCCGGTATTTTTGCGCCTGCTCCTGGTATTCGGCGGGGATATCTTCCACACGGAATTCCCTCCCCTGCGTCTGGTCATCATAAACGTAAGCTTTCATTTCCAAAAGGTCAATTACGCCTTTAAAATCCGCCTCCTGGCCCAAAGGAATGACTAAAGCCGCGGCATTGGCCTCTAAAATATCCTCTATACTTTTTAAGACCGCGAAAAAATCCGCGCCCACGCGGTCCATCTTGTTCACAAAAGCGATTTTCGGGACATTATATTTATGCGACTGGCGCCAGACAGTTTCTGATTGCGGCTCTACGCCTCCCACCGCGCAAAAGACCGCGACTGCCCCGTCCAAAACGCGCAGGCTGCGCTCTACTTCCACGGTAAAATCCACGTGCCCCGGCGTATCAATTACCGTAATCCGGTGCTCGTTCCAAAAACAGGTGGTGGCTGCCGCGGTAATGGTAATACCCCTTTCCTGCTCCTGTTTCATCCAGTCCATCGTGGCGCTGCCCTCGTGCACTTCGCCTAATTTATGGGAGCGGCCGGTATAAAATAAAATCCGCTCGGTAACCGTGGTCTTGCCGGCATCAATATGCGCCATAATGCCGATGTTCCTGACTTTAGCTACATTAATGGCCGCGGGAGGATGGGACTTTTCCGCTGTAAGCTCTTCGGCCTCTTCTTCCGGAGTAGCTTCTGGAGGCGCCGGCTCTATTATCGGCTCTGCTATCGGCTCCGCTGGTTCAGCTACCGGTGGCTCCGCTACCGGTGGTTCAGTTTCCGGCGGCGCGCTTTCGATCGCTTCAGGCTCAGGCATAACCGGTTTTTCTTGCGGCCTGCCGGACAAATCCTGTTTTAAATGCGCCAGCTCCTGCGCCAGGAGCTTTAGCTTCTCCTCTTTATGCTCCAGTTCCTTTTCTAATTCCGTGTATTCTTCGTTCAGCCTGGCGAATTCTGTTTTGGGCACCCACTCGCTAATCTCTTCCTTCTTTTTAAATTCCTTGACCGTGTCCTGATGCGCCTTAACCTCCAGGTTGGCTTTTTCCAGGCGATGTTTCTGCGCCTCTATCTGGTCAGCCTTAGATTTTATCTCTTCTCCCAGGCTTTCTATTTGCGTGTTTAGTTCCCGGATTTTTCTTTCTAAATCTATATTCCTGGTAAACTCGTTTTGGATTTCCTGTTCCCGGGCAATAAATTTGCTCTTTAAATCCAGGTTTTCCAACCTGACCCTGTCTAATTCCTGGTCAGATTTTTTCACCCACTCCTGCCTGCGGCCAAGCTCATCCTGAAACCGCGCTTCTTTCTCTTTGAGCTCGGATAATTCCGCTCGCATCCGCTCGCCGCCAGTCTTTGCCTCTTCCAAATGGTCTTCTAAGGCCGTGATTTCATCTTTGAGCGCATTTATCTCCTCTTGTTTCAAGTCCGGCGCGGCCTTATTTTTGGACGGCCTTTGCGGGCCGGCCTTGGCAGGAGCCATTATAAAAGACAGGGCGCACAAAATCATTCCCGCGCTAATCACGGCTAATATAAACAGAATATTCACCTCTTTTCCTGCCCTTTGAGTTTTTCCATACGCTCCTTAATCTTTAACTCGTGCCCTATGTCGGTTGGCTGATAATACTTGGCCTTTCTGCGGGTATATTTCTGCTCCACAAAATGGCCCTCGTAGTCATGGGCATATTTATAACCCTTGCCGTGGCCCAGTGATTCAGCGTCTAAATTGGCGTCCTTCAAGTGATCGGGGACTTCTTGGACCTTTTTATTCTCAATATCCTGCATGGCTTTTTCAATGGCCAGGTAACTGGCATTGGATTTCGGCGCGCAGGAAACATAAATACAAGCCTGGGCCAGGGGAATGCGCGCCTCGGGCATGCCGACAAATTCGGAAATCTGCAGCGCGGCATTGGCTAAAACCAGGGCTAAAGGATCGGCATTACCCACATCCTCCGCCGCTAAAATACAAATGCGCCGGGCAATAAAACGCGGGTCCTCTCCGGCATAAAGCATCTTGGCCATCCAGTATAAAGCAGCGTCGGGGTCTGAGCCGCGCATAGACTTGATAAACGCCGAGGCAGTGTCATAATGGCCGTCTTCATCCTTATCGTAAACTACCGCTTTCTTTTGAATGGACTCCGCGGCCACTTCTAAATTAAAATCAATAAAACCGTCTTTGGATTTAGGGGTAGTCAAGGCGCCCACTTCCAGGGCGTTCAGCGCCCGGCGGGCATCCCCTTCGCAGGTCTTGGCTAAAAATGCCGAAACCTTTTTCTCAATTTTAATTTTTAAATTTCCCAGGCCCCTGGTTTTATCATCCAGGGCGGAATTAAGGATGGCGATAACTTCGCTTTCTTTTAAGGATTTTAATTCACAGACTAAAGAGCGCGACAGGAGCGGGGCAGCCAGCGAAAAGAAAGGATTGTGCACCGTAGCGCCGATTAAGATAGGGTTGCCGTCTTCTACGTCCGGCAACAGCACATCCTGCTGGGCTTTATTAAAACGGTGGATTTCGTCAATAAAAAGGATGGTCTTTTTGCCGGTGGCGGCCTTTTTGTGCTTAGCCTGGGCAATCACCTTTCTCAATTCTTCCACATTGGAGGTGGTGGCGTTAATGGCGATGTAATGCGCGCGGGTGATGTTAGCAATACACCAGGCTAAAGAAGTTTTGCCCACGCCCGGCGGGCCGTATAAAATTAAAGAAGTAATCCGGTCAGCCTCCACAGCCCGGCGCAGGAGCTTACCTTTGCCTAAAATATGCTCCTGGCCGACAAAGTCACCCAGTGTCTGCGGCCGCATGCGCACGGCAAGAGGAAGGTCTTTGGGATTTTGTTTGGTGTTTTCCTCGACGAAAAGATCCATAAAGGACGCTACAGCAGGTTATCCCGATAGTAAAGAACTTCGGAAATTGATAACTCTATTATGAAATCAATTTCCTCGTAACTATCGGGATTATTTCGGCCATACGACTTACGTCGCATTTCGCTCCGTAAGTCGTGGCCTCAATAAAAAATCCCCGCATTGTGCCGTTGGAAGCGATATATCTGAACCAGTTTGGTTTCAGGTGGGTGCCCTCTCTTTGGAGCCTTTAGCCCCAACGAAGTATTGAGCCCCCTTGATATTAGTGTTGGTTCAATAATTATCAAGTATTCCAACGCGCACAGCAGGGATATTTTAAAGAACGATTTCTTTTTACAACCAGAGTATAGCACATCCTGGAAAAATGTCAACCCCCTACCTGATTTGGGCGTTAAATTTTTGCGTCAACGCGTCCACCACTGCTGCCTGCAACGGGTTAACTTCTGTTTCGGTCAGGGTGCGCTCATCCGAGCGGTAAACACAGGAAACAGTCAGGCTTTTATGGCCCGAGGGGATCTGCTTACCTTTATAATAATCTATAATTTTTACCTCCCGCAGCAAAGGTCCCCCTTGCGCTTTAATCGCCCCCAATACATCCTCAGCAGGGATGCCCTCCTGCAAGACGAGGCTGATATCCCGGGATATCGCCGGATATACCGCTAAAGGAACAAGCCTTTTTTGTAAATTTACCGCGGAGAAAAATTTCTCCAGAGAAATCTCCAGCAAAAATACATCCTTATTTTTAATCTCAAACTTTTCCAGCGCCGGCTTTTGCGGCTGCCTGAGGCTGCCTACCCTTTGCTGACCGGCAAATACCCCTATCTGCGCCGCGCCGTCCGCCTTAAACTGGTAATCCCTAGTCCCCAACCGCTCAAAAAGAATCTCTAATATTCCCTTAAGATGCAAAAAGCTTGCTTCTTCCCTTACCAGGCCGCCCCTTAGCAATAAAGGCTTGGCCCCACAAAGCGCTATTCCTAAAGTCAACTCCTCGTTAACCTGGCCGTTAGCGCGGGAAAAAATTTTGGCTATCTCAAAGATATTGATATAGTTTTGTTTCTGGTTCAGATTATAGGCCACGCACCTTAAAAGGCTGGGCAAAAGCGCCGGCCTTAAAATTTCCTGTTCCTTGCTTAAGGGATTTAAAATGGCTATCGGCTCGGCTGCAGACGCAAATGCCGCGTCATTTAACCAGCTTTCGGCAATAAGGCTATAGGTAATGACTTCATTTAAACCTAATCCTACCAGGGCCTCTTTGATAAAGGCCACTAATTCTCTTTCGCCGTTCCTTGCGGCCTGTAAAGGCGCTGCCGGTAAAGTTTCGGGGATAGAGCCGTAGGCGTAAATACGGGCGATTTCCTCAACCAAGTCAATTTCTAAGTTTACATCCGAGCGGCGCGCGGGAACCTCAACGCTAAAAGTATTTTTTGCCGCGGCTTTGACTTTAAAATCCAGGCTATTCAAAATGCTTTTAATCTTGGCCGCGGGGATATTCACGCCTAAAGTTTGGGATACGCCGGAGATATCCAGGCGCAGGCTCTTCTTTACCGGCTTCTGCAGCCCGGATGCCTCCTGGGCTACGCATATCCCGCCCGCCAGTTCTTGCATCATTTCCGCTGCCGCGGCAGAGGCGCTTGTTACGCTGGCTGCGTCTATTCCCCTTTCAAAACGATAAGAGGATTCGCTTTGCAGACCTAATTTCTGCCTGCCGCGCCGGATAGTCACTGGATTAAATATGGCTGCCTCCAATAAAATATTTTTTGTAACGGCGCTTACCTCGGTATCTTGCCCGCCCATAATGCCTGCCAGCGCTATCGGCATATCTGTTCGCCTGTTCGCCTGTTCGCCTGTTCGCCTGTTTAATCCAGAGGCAATAACTAATATATTTTCATCAAGCAGCCTCTCTATCCCATCAATGGTAATTATTTTCTCTCCTTGTCTTGCCCGTCTAACAATTATTTCCAACGGGATAACGGGATAACCGGCTAACGGGCTAACGAGTTTATCTAAATCAAAGGCATGCAGCGGCTCGCCATAGGTAAATAAAATATAATTGGTAATGTCCACAATATTATTTACGCTGCGGCAGCCCACCAATTCCAGCCTCTTGCTGAGCCATTCCGGCGACGGCCCAACCTTCACGCCGTTGATTATTTTGGCGGTGTAAAGCGGGCAATCTTTTTTATCCTCTATTTCAATTATAAGGGCTTTACTGGTGACGTGGTGACGTGGTGACGTGGTGACTATCTTTAGTTTTCTGCCGGTTATGGCCGCTACTTCCCTGGCAATGCCGATTACGCTTAAATAATCCGGGCGGTTGGCAGTGACTTCTATTTCAAAAATAAAATCTCCGCCGCGCTCCTCTAAAGCGGTAACCTCCAAGCCGGCCATAGTTAGTTTCTCGGCCAGCGCCGCAGGCGCGATTTTAATCTCCACAAAATCCTTCAGCCAATTATAAGTTACCTTCATTGATACTGTTTGGTTAAGTTGTTCGGCTACGGTTACGATACCCGTTTCGTTAAGAGGTTAGGTATAGCGTTTGAAATGTTGGCCGGTGAACGAGTGAGCCGGTTAACCGGTTAACTGGCAAACCGGTTAACCCGCTAACCTTTTTACGATACGGGCTTCGTTGCCGTTACCCAATGACGTAACCCACATAATTAGAATTGTTTCAAGAATCTCATGTCATTTTCAAAAAATAACCGGATATCGTTAATGCCGTATTTAAGCATGGCGATTCTTTCTACGCCCATACCAAAAGCAAAGCCCGTGTATTTTTTAGGGCCGTAACCCACATTTTTAAAGACATTGGGGTGAATCATACCCGAACCCAAAATCTCCAGCCACCCCTTCCTGCCGCAAACCGAACAGCCCTTACCTTTACAAATGATGCAGGAAATATCCACTTCCGCGGACGGCTCGGTAAAAGGGAAAAAGTGCGGCCGAAAGCGCATTTTAATCTCCTTGCCGAAAACCGCCTTGGCAAGAATGGTCAACACGCCTTTTAAGTCCGAAAAGGCGATATTCTTGTCCACCATAAAACCTTCTATCTGATGGAACATAAAAGAGTGAGAGGCATCCACCGCGTCCGGCCGATAAACCCTGCCCGGCACTACTACTGCCAGAGGGGGCTTGCGTGACTGCATTACCCGGATCTGCACCGGCGAAGTATGGCTGCGCAATAATAGTTTGCCGGTTTGCCGGTTTGCCAATTTGCCGGTTGAGCCGGTTAACTGGCTAACCCGCTCACTGGCTAACTTTAAATAGAAAGTATCAAACACATCGCGAGAAGGATGCTCTAAAGGAATATTTAGTCCGGTGAAATTATTATGTTCGGTCTCAATCTCCGGGCCCTCTACGATGGAAAAACCCATGCGCATAAATATCGCGCAAATCTCGTCAATAACCTGGGTAAGCGGGTGCAGCCGGCCCAAATCCTGGGCAATCCCCGGCATACCCATATCCACCCCGCCCGCGCCTGCCTGGCGCTCGGGCTCAACCAGAGTTTTCTGTTTTTCTTCCACAAGAGAGGCGATTCTATTTTTTAAGGTATTAACTTTTTGGCCAAAGGCCTGGCGTTCGTGGGGGATAAGGTTAGGGATGGAAGCGGTGAGCTGGGCGACAATGCCTTTTCTGCCTAAATACTTGATCCGAAAATCTTCCAGCGCCGGCGCTGAATTTATCTTCTCTATTTCCGCGTCTATTTGCGCCTTAACAGCGTCAATATCAATATTAGGCATAATATACCCAGCAATATTAAGGCAAGCCTGAGCTTGCCTGGATTTAATTTTTCCTGAACTATTCTCCCGGGGCTTATCTTTCTTATCGTCTGGGCGTGTATATCCAAATCTCCGCCGTGTTGCGCGCAGGCGCGCTGGAAAATCCCGCTAATCTCCACCCAGTCTCCCCTGGATTTATAACTTCCGGTATATAAGATGTCCGCGGTCAAGTCTTTATCTATCCAGATACCAATGGCGTTATTGCCGTCGTGGACATTGAGCCAGGCCTGCCTGCCCCGCGCCATTACATCGCCGATTACTTCCCCTTCATAGACGACAATTTTTCCGTCGTATTGCCGGGTGTTATTGATTAATTCCGAGCTGGAAATAGTTTGGGCATAACAAAAATAAGGCAAAAGTAAAAAGGCAAAAGTAAAAAGCACAATGTAAAAGCAAAAAATCTTTAATTTCTTACTCTTGAATTGCACTTGTGACTTGTGACTTGTGACTTGTGACTTGTATCTCATTTTCCCTTTATCGCGGCTACCAGGAACCCGAGTAAGGTAAACACCGACATAAACTCCAGCCGGCCCGCCCACATCTGGATAATATAGGTAACTTTTAAGGCCGCCGGCATAGCCGCATTAGTGATGCCGCAGGACAACCCCACATTAGCCGCGGCAGAAGTCGACTCAAACAGGGAATATAAAAACGAATTCCCGAATAACATGCCCACAATCGCGCCCAGCCCATACAAGACTAAATAGGCCAGGGTGATTAAGAGCGCGGAGCGCGCTACTTTATCTTCCAGAAAGAGCGTCTTTATATGGTGGAACTTCTGTACCACCATCGCCCGCTCCGGCAGGATGATTCTTTTGATATCCTGGATGAGCGCCTTAAAGATAATGCCGACGCGCAGCATCTTGATGGCGCCCGTGGTAGAGCAAACCGCCCCGCCCAGGGCCATAGCCAGGATGACACCCACCATGGGAAGATTGCCCCAGTCAGTCACAAATTGCGCCGGGTACAGCGTCTGGTATCCGGTGCCGGTATGGCCGGAGATCAGCTGGTAAAAGCCCTTGCGGAACAACAACATTGCCCCGGGATAAATACCCAGCTGCTGCAGGCCTACCGCGGTGATGAAAAAGGTAATCATTATCGTGATAAAAAGGGCGGCTGTTTCAATGTTCCGGATTATCTCGCGCCGGTTCCCCATCCAGATATGATAATGCAATTTAAAATTAATCGCGCCCAGAATCATAATCACGGCGGTTACCGCTTCATAGGCCAGGCTATGGTAATAAAGTATATTCTGCGACTGCGGGGTAAAACCGCCGGTATCAAAGGCGGCCATAAAAACGCAGATACCGTGGAAAAAGGCGTTCAGCGGCCTCATCCCGTTTAAAATACCGACCGCGCCTAAAGCGAGCGTGCCCAAAATAAGATAGACAATGCTCACCAGCCAGATAAACCGGGCGGTACTGATGACATTGGGCATTATCTTTTCATCCCGCGCCTCGCCCACATACATGGTAAAGGCGCCGGAAAACCCCTTGACAAAAAAGGAGAGCGCGATAATCACAATGCCCTGGCCGCCCATAAACATAATCAGGTGCCGCCAGAAATTATGGGCAAAAGAAAGGTGGTCCAGGTCTTGCGCTAAAACCAGGCCGGTAGTGGAAAACCCGGACATAGCGTCAAAACAGGCGTCCAGATACGACTTCCAGTGCCCGCTGAGATATAAGGGTATCGCCCCTAAGAACATCGCGGCCAGCCAGGCCAGAGAGACCACAATCATACCCTGCATCCAATTCAGGTCTTTCTCCGTAAAACACAGCTTCGTCAGCAATAAGCCGAAAATAACGGATATCTGCAGGCTGATGAGAAAATCCAGGGAAGGCCCTTTTTCTTTTAAGGCCAGGCCAAGGATAACCGGCAAGAACATGGCCAGGCTCAGGCCGATAATAACCTTGCCTAGATAATAGCCGATATTTTTTATATCTTCTAAATGCGGCCTAAGAATCATTTCTTAAATACTGCTGTTAATGCCAGAGAAATGGCGAATGCCAGCGCCATGACGCACAAAGCGTATAAAACTTCTACGGCTATACCCAAAATAATATTTAACGCGGCCCTGGCCTTCATCTTATAATTTGCCCACTAATAGATCTAATAATTGCGGCTCGTTGCCTATGGCGGTAATCGCGATGACATCATCCCCGGTCTTCAGGACGGTATCGCCTTTGGGGATAATCACTTCCTCCTGCCTGACTATGGAAACCAGCACCGAATCCTGCGGCAAGGAGATATCCTTAATCTCCTTATCAATCACCGGCGAATCCTTGGGCAGGTCCACGCGCACAATGGCGAGCTTGCCGCGCTTAAAACTCATCAGGTTGACAAAGTCCGAGAAAGAAACTTCTTCTTCAATAATCTTGGCGATAATCTTGGTGGAGTCCACCGGCACATCAATGCCCAGCTCCGCGAAGGTGTGCTCATTATCCGGATTATTTACCCTGCCGACGGTGCGCTGGATACCGAACCTCTCTTTAGCCAATTGGCAAATAATCAAATTATCTTCGTCGTCCCCGGTCACCGCGGCCACCACATCCGCGCGCTCTACGCCCGCCTCTTCTAAAATCCGCGGCTCGCAGCCGTCGCCGTTGACTACCAGCACATCCAGTTCCTTGGCAATATTCTCGCAGATGTCTTTATCTCTATCCACAATACTGACCTTATGCGCGCCCGCGTACAGCCGCTTGGCTAAAAAATAACCTATCTTCCCCGCGCCGATAATTAAGATATGCATCTTATTTTTCTCCTAATCCGAATTTTTCTCTTACCTTTTTCAGGCTGGCTACCTTAACTACCGCCATTAACACATCTTTTTCTTTGAGCACGGTGCCGGGCTCAGGCAGAATTACTCCTTGCAGCCTCCTTATGGCGACTACCAGAAATTCGCCCGCCATATTGATATCCTGGATGGTCTTGTCCGCCAGGCTGTTTTTGACTTCAATCTCAATCACGCCCAAATCCTTGGTTTCAATCAAATAACTGGAAAACCTGCTTTCAATAATCTTATCCCTTAACATCGCGGCAAAGAGAATGGTCCCGCTGATAATATCCAGGCCTAAAGCGGCGTATATATGCGCGCGCTGCGGGTCATACACGCGGGCGATAACCTTGGGCACCTTGAATATCTTTTTCGCCGCCTGGGCAGAAACTAAATTGGTGTTATCGCCGTTGGTCACGGCGCAAAAGGAATCTGCCTTTTCAATGCCCGCCTGTTTTAACAACGACAGGTCAAAACCATTGCCCACCAAGGTCAGGCCGTTAAAAGCGCCCCCCAGGCGCTCAAAAGAGGCCTGGCTTTTATCAATGACTACTACATTGTGCCCTTCGTTAGATAAAAGTTTGGCCAGCTCAGAACCTACCCTGCCGCAACCGACGATGATTACGTACATTTTATCACCTCTTTAATAATAACAAAACACAGCAAAGAATAAATCACAATATACAATACACAAATCACAAACAAATCACAATACCAAATGACCAAATTACCAAAAAATGTCTTTGGCTAAAACAACGGTGGTTTTGGTCATTGTGATTTTGGTATTTGGCATTGTCTGTAATTTGTGATTTGGAATTTGTAATTATTCTTTTACCATCTCCACCAGCTTCTTAAACGCCTGGCTATCGTTGACCGCCAGCTCAGCTAAGATCTTCCGGTCTAAATTAATTTTGGCCTTTTTCAAGCCGTTAATAAATTTGCTGTAAGTAATGCCCGCGGCGCGGCAGGCGGCATTGACCCGCGTAATCCAAAGCCGGCGGAATTCCCGTTTTTTTATCCGGCGGTCGCGATAGGCGTAAACCAAAGCGTGCATCAGCGCCCGGCGCGCCTGCCGATGCTGCTTACTTCGGTCGCCCCAAAAACCCTTGGCCTGTTTTAATACTCTTTTTTTCCTTTTGCGGGTGGCTACGCTGTGTTTAATCTTGCTCATTTGTCCTCTCCGATTATGTTTCTTGCGTCCATAGTTTTGTTACTATCCGTATGGCAGCATTCTTTTAAGGTATTTTATATCCTTTTGACTCTCCACTATACCCTGGCCCCTTAACCGCCTGAGCCTCTCGGGCTCCTTACCGGTTAAGAGATGGCTCTTGCCGCAGGGGGTATATTTTATTTTTTTTGTTTTGGTTAATCTAAATCTTTTTGCTACGCCTTTTTTTGTCTTTAGTTTTGGCATTTTTAATGAGCAGACAACTTACGGAGCATACATCCTTACGTCTGGCGACGTAAGTTGTAGCCCGTAGGGCGTCTGCGAATTAACCCGGCACTAATTTTTATAAAGCGTTCTCTATATCTCATAGGGGCTTATTCCGAAACAACGCCTATGAGCTAATTCAAGCGTTTCATAAAATTAGTGCTGGGTAAGTTCGGCCGGATAACTTAGCCTCGCTTGCCGCACAAGCGGCACACCGGATGTTCCGATACAGCCGGGTGCTCGCTCGCTAAGTTATGGCCTCACTCATTTAGGAGCAAGCACTAATGACAGAACCCTGCCTTCCATGCCGGGCTCCTTTTCCACCTGACCTGCTACCTGGCTGTCAATAATCATTCTATCTATAACCTTCCTGCCCAAATCTATATGTTCCATCTGCCTGCCGCGGAAGAACATGGCCACCTTGACCTTGTCTTTTCTGTTTAAGAAATTAATTGTCTGTTTTAATTTTACCGCGTAGTCATGGTCATCTATATTGGGCTTAAGGCGGATTTCCTTTAAGCGGCCCTGCTTTTGGTGCTTTTTGGCCTCGCGCTCCTTCTTTTCCTGGTCATATTTAAATTTACTAAAGTCCATTACCCGGCAAACCGGCGGATTGGCCTGCGGGGCAACCTCTACCAGGTCTAACTCATTCTGGTTGGCAATCTCCAATGCCTTCTGAATAGGCACCACGCCTAACTGGCCGCCATCCGGCCCGACCAGCCGCACTTCTGGAACGCGAATCCTTTCGTTAATACGGATAAATTTTTTTATTTTGCACCCCCTTTTTATTCTGTGTAATGTTAAATGTGTAATGTGTAACGCTCATGTAACGGTTGCTTGTGTAATGCAAAAACTGTTTTATTTTGTATTTCCATTACACATTTATTTGCATTACACCCACATTACACGTTACACTTTACACATTACACAATCGAAAACCTATTTAGACTTATTTTTTATCTCTTCTTTTATCTCCCTGATAAACTCTGCGATTTTTTTGCTTCCCCTGTCTCCTTCCATCCTCTTTCTTACCGCCACGCTTTGCTGCTTGGCCTCGCGCTCGCCCACTACCAGGCAATAAGGTATTTTATTCAATTCCGCGTCGCGAATCCTCTTGTCCAGGGTGAGATTACGGTTGTCAATTTCTACGCGCAGGCCATTATCTTCCAGTTCCTGCTTAACCTGCAGCCCATATGCGCCGGCGGATTCCTTAAGCGGGATGATTAAAACCTGCGTCGGCGCCAGCCACAGCGGCAAATCGCCTTTATAATGCTCCAGTAAAGCGCCGATAAAACGCTCCAGGCTCCC
>VGKK01000012.1 GCA_016867095.1 Candidatus Omnitrophota bacterium
TGGGATTTGTAATTTGTAATTTAACATATTAAACTCTCTGCTGCCAATCAGCTTCTTTCAATAAAAATTCCATCACATGGGCCGGCATATGGTCGTCCAGGGGGATGTTTTCCTTTTTGGCAATGGCAGATAAAACTAAATAAACCCGCACCTGATTTCTTGCCTGCGGCTCTAAATCGGAAGACATCTTCTTCTCCTCCTCGTTAATCTTTCCCGCCGGCATCCCTCTTAACGCTAAATCCACTTTTGCCTGCCTGACCAAATCCTGCAGCTGCCTGTCCACCAAAACCTGCGGTATCTTAAAATCCATGTCCTTGGTTAGGCTCCTGATAATCTCATCTTCTATCTTCTGGCGGCCTTGATTTTCTTTTTGCAGAAAAATTTGCCGCTCCAGCGCCTTCTCCAATTCAGCCAGGCTGGGATACCCCAGGCCTTTGGCAAAATTATCGTCAATAACCTCCAGCTTCCTGGATTCTTTCAGGGAATCCAGGCTGCGCTTAACTTCCTCGGAGGAAACGCTCACTTTTTGATAATTAATCTTGATGCCGCGATAATTTTTTACCGCGATCTCCGGGGCGATTTCCACCTGAGCCTTAAATGACAGGGAGTTCCTGTCCAGCTTAACCTCGGAGATATCCGGCAATTCTATTACTTCCAGGCCTTCCTGCTCAACCGCCTTCTGGTAAGTTTCAGGGACTAATTCTTTAAGCACCTGCTCGTGCGCGTAAGAGGAATAATGCTTTTCTAAAATGTCCCGCGGCGCATGGCCGGGGCGAAAACCCGGGACCTTGGCCTCCTGGCTGATTTTCTTAAAGACATCCTCAAATTTATTCTTTACCGCATCGCCGGTTACCTCAATGCTGATTTCTCTTTTTGTCGCGTCTATTTTCTTGATGTCGGTTTTCATTGTCTAACTCCGTTTGAATATTATCAGTCCTATCCCGCCTCGTAAGATATGGCGAAATTCTCTCTGACAATTTCGCCATACTCGGCGGGATGAGTTCGGACAGATAACTTGCGTTCGCTTACGCTCCGCAAGTTATGTCCTCACTCACATACTGAATTTTTCGCCCAGATATACTTCCCTGGCCTGGGGGTTGTTAATTAACTCATTGGCTGTGCCGGAAATAAGGATCTTGCCCTCGGCAATCAAATAAGCCCGGTCAGTGATAGAGAGAGTCTCTCTTACATTATGGTCGGTAAGTAAGATCCCTAAGCCCCTCTGCTTTAATTCCTTGATAATCTCCTGCGCCTCATTAACCACTATCGGGTCTATGCCGGAAAAAGGCTCATCCAAAAGTATGAATGAAGGATTAGTCACTAACGCCCGGGTAATCTCCAGGCGCCTCCTCTCTCCGCCGGAAAGGGTATAGGCCTTATGTTTGGCTAAATGCGCGATATTCAGTTCTTGCAGCAAATTTTCCAGCCGGTGCTTCCTCTCCTTTTTGCCTATCGGCAATGTCTCCAGAATAGCCAGGATATTTTCCTCTACCGTCAGCTTTCTGAATACGGAAGCCTCCTGGGCGAGGTACCCGATCCCGTAACGGCTGCGCTGGTGTATGGGCAGGGTGGTAATATCATAATTATCAAATACGATTTTACCGCGATTTGGGGGGATAATCCCCACAATCATATAAAACGTGGTGGTCTTTCCGGCGCCGTTAGGGCCCAGGAGGCCCACGATTTCGCCGCGCTTTACCACGATATCCACGCCCTTGACCACTTCCCTGCCGTCGTAGGATTTAGATAATTCTTTAGTTTCCAAAAGATGCACTGATACCCTCCGTGGAATAAATAATCAATTTTGGCTTTCCGGTCAATACTATTCTTTTATCCAGCGCCGTATAAACCGCCTCTTCGCTGTAGGACACATTTTCGCCCCGCACAATTTTCACATTGCCGCGCGCCACAATCTTCTGAATGTTCGCGCCCATCGCGCCCATCGCCGCCGGAGCCGGGGACGGCTCCTGGTTATCATTCGCGCCTGACTTCACAAAATAGACATCCATAATGTCGCTATAGATAAGATTGTCCTGGGTATTTACCTTAACATTATTTTTAAAGGTGGCGATATTTTTGGCGTAATCTATTTCTAACGGCCCGTCGCAGGTAATAATAATCTTGTCTTTTCCTTTATCCTGCGGATTTTTTTCGGCCGCGGGCAAGATATCCACCTGGACATCTTTTTCAAGAGTGATCTTATTTAAATTCGGCTCTCCGGTCGCGCCCTTGGCTACGGTAATCATATTGTCCCGGCTGATTTTGACGATATCTTCGGTAGTCACTAACTTTTTTTTCCGGTCCCAATCCAGGGAATCGGTAGTCATTTTCGCGCCGCCGGTCGTGGTAATGACCACGTTTTCCTCCAGGTGGACCTTACCTTCGGCCTTGTCAAAATCGCCCTTATCCGCGACGAGGTTAATGTTTTCTTTTTCGCCGTACATATTGCCGGTGACGTCTTTGAGCTTTATCAGATTATCAAAGATATCCGCGCTCTTGCCGGAGATATCCCAGCTTTTCTTGCCCTTGTCGCCGTAGCCTGCCAGGGAAAAATCGCTAATTTGCTGGTCTGACTCTTTCGCAGGTTTATTTTCGGCAAAACTGTTACAAATTAAGCCCAGGGCCAAGGCTAAAATTAATAGGCACCTTTTAAACATCATAGAGCCCCACGAGGCCCTGCCATTTATCCTGGGCCTTGAGGATTAACTCGGCAATTTCCCTGACCGCGCCCCGGCCGCCCTCTTTGGAAGTAACATAGGCGGCTTTATGTTTAATCTCCGGACAGGCATTGGCTACCGCCATTGGAAAACCTACTCTTTTCATCAGGCAAAGGTCCACTAAATCGTCTCCCACAAAACAAATCTGGTCCAGATTAACCTGATATTTTTTTAATATCTTATCCAGTACCGCGGTCTTGGGAGAGATGTTTTCAAAAACCGCCTCCACGCGCATATCCCGGGCGCGCGGCTTGATGGCGCGCGAACCCTTGGCAGTCACCAGGATAGTCGGGATACCCGCCTTGCCCAATAGGTAAACCCCTAAACCGTCCTGGACGTAAAAAAACTTTGTATCCCGGCCGTACGAATCGTAAATTATCCGGCCGTCGGTCAAAACGCCGTCCACATCCAATAGTAACAGCTTAATCTTTTTAGCCTTTTCTACTAATTCCTGTTTGATATCCATCTGAAGAAATACCACTGTCAAATGAAAAAGCAGAATTAACTTAATAATGGGGAAATTCCAAATCACAAATTACAAATCACAAACAAATCCCAATTACCAAATGACTAAAACGGTTTCGGTCATTGGAATTTTGGTCATTGTAATTTGTTTGTAATTTGGTGCTTGGAATTTGGAATTTAACCATTTGTCATTTATACTAATCCTGCCTTTAATAAGTCCTGCACATCCAGTAAGCCCACCGGATGCCTGTTTTTATCCACTACCGGGACTTCGTCAATCTTTTTATCCTTTAAGATACGCAGGGCTTCCGCGGCCAGCATCTGGGGGCCTACGGTAGAAGGATTTTTCGTCATTACCTCTTTTACCCGGCGCCGGGATAAATTAGGGTCCACTTCCAGGTGGCGGCGCAGGTCGCCGTCGGTAAAGATGCCGGAGAGCCTGCCTTTTTTGTCTACTACCGTGGCGCTCCCGGCGCGGCCCTGGGTAATCTTAAATAAGACCTCCGAGATTTTTTTATCCTCCCCGACTACAGGATTAGCCTTGCCCCGGCGCATAATATCTTCTACCCGTAAGAGCAGTTTTTTTCCTAATAAGCCGCCGGGATGGAAAAAAGCAAAATCTTCTTCCTTAAAACCTTTCAGCTCCAGGAGGCACACTGCCAGGGCGTCCGACATTGCCAGGGCCGCGGTAGTGGAAGCTGTAGGCGCCAAACCCAAGGGGCAGGCCTCTTTTTTTACCGAGACGTCCAAGACTACATCGCTATATTTAGCCAGAATTGAATTTTTATTCCCGGTAAGCGCGATAATTTTACAGCCGATTTTTTTCAACAGGGGCAAAAGCTGCTTCATCTGTTCGCCCTGGCCGCTGTTAGATAGAATGATAACGATATCTTCCCGGGTAACCTTGCCTAAATCTCCGTGCGCCGCTTCCGCGGAATGTAAAAATAAACTGGGGGTGCCGGTTGAGGCCAGCGTCGCGGAAAATTTCTGGGCAACAATACCAGTCTTACCCATGCCGCTCACCACCACTCTGGCTTTAGTCTTTAAAATCAAATCCAGCGCCCGGATAAATTCCTTACCAATGTTAGATTTTAGATTTTTAACTGCCTCAGCCTCTATATCCAAAACTTCTCTGGCGCGCCTGATCGGATTAATCTTCATCTCCTGCCCTTTAAGCTATAAAGCCCCTTCTATTTTTTTAACCTGTCTTAATAATTTCTCTAATTCCTTTAAGTTAATCATATTCGAGCCGTCGCACAGCGCCCGGTCCGGCGAGAGGTGCACTTCCAAAAATAACCCGTCGCAGCCAAAGGCCGCGGCCGCGCGCGCCAGGCCGGAGACAAACTCCCGCTGGCCGCCGGAAGAGCCGCCTTTTCCGCCGGGAAGCTGCACGCTATGGGTAGCGTCAAAAATTACCGGATAGCCAAACTCGCGCATAATCCCCAGGCTGCGTAAATCCGTCACCAAATTATTATAGCCAAAACAAACCCCGCGCTCGGTAAGCAAAATTTTCCTGTTGTCCGTGGATTCAATTTTTTTAATCACCGGCAGGATATCCCAGGGCGCCAAAAACTGGCCCTTTTTAATATTGACCACTTTGCCGGTCCTGGCGGCCGCCACCACAATATCCGTCTGGCGGCACAAAAACGCGGGTATCTGAATAATATCCAGGACCGAGGCTGCCTCGGCAATTTCCTTCTGGCAATGTATATCGCTAAGGAGCGGCACTTTTAATTTTTGTTTGACTTTATTCAGTATCTCCAGGCCCTTTTTTAAGCCCGGGCCGCGAAAAGAATCTATGGAAAGGCGGTTGGCCTTATCAAAACTGGATTTAAAGATAAACGGCACATTTAACTTTGCGGCAATCTCCTTAATCATCCCGGCGGTCTCCAGGCAATGGCTCTCCGACTCAATCACGCAAGGCCCGGCGATTAAAACCAAAGGGTTACCCGCGCCTATCCTTATCTTACCTAAATTAACTTGGGGCATTATAAGCTTTCCTTCTTTAAATATTCTATCGCCCTGGCCAGGTCTTCGGGCGTGTCCACGCCGATAGTGTCGTACTTTGTTTCAATAACCTTTATCTTATAGCCCTCTTCCAAAACGCGCAGCTGCTCCAGGCATTCGGTCCTCTCCAAATAGGAAACCGGCAGATTCTTATAGATAAAGAGAAAATCCTTGGTATAGCCGTATACGCCTATATGCTTGAAATAAACCGGCACGCTAATCTGCGAATTACTGGCGTGGAAAGGGATCCCCGCCCGCGAAAAATAAAGCGCGAAATTATTCTTGTCAATAACCACCTTGACCACGTTGGTATCGGCAATTATTTCGGGTTCGTCCACGGCCTTCATTATCGTGGCCATGGAAATTGCGCTGTCATCCAATAGAGTCTGGGCAACCTTATCTATCATCGTAGGATGGATTAACGGCTCATCGCCCTGGATATTGACGACTATCTTTACCTCTAAGGGATTGACTACTTCGCAAATCCTGTCCGTGCCTGATAAATGGCCTTTGGCAGTCAGGGCCACCTTGGCGCCGAAACCCCTGGCTGCGGCGGCGATGCGCTCATCATCGCAGGCAATAATCAAATCATCCAAAAGCAGCGCCTGTTTCGCGCGCTCCCAGACGTGCTGGAGCACGGGCTTACCAAGCATATCCGCCAGAACCTTTCCTTCAAAGCGCGTGGAAGAATACCTGGCGGGGATTATGCCGATAACATCCATCTAATCCATTCTCCTTAATAATTCTTCTTTATTGGTGACCGCGGTGCCTAATTTACCGACGACAATACCGGCGGCAAAATTGGCGATATGCGCGGCCTGCAATTTCGTGGCGCCGCTGGCCAGAGCCAAAGTAAAACAGGCTACCACGGTATCTCCGGCTCCGGAAACATCAAATACCTCCTGGGCCACGGTAGGTATGTGGGTAAGGCGGCCGCCGCGTTCAAACAGCCGCATCCCGTCCTCGCCCAAAGTCACCAGGAGTGAATCCAAATCTAAATACTTTATGATTTCCGCGGCGGCTAAATCTATGTCTTTATCCGTAAATAGCCTGTCGGCATTTAGCCTGAACCTGTTCGCGGTATCCTTAATCTTTAAGTTTCTGATGGCATTTTCCAATTCGCGGCGGTTAGGGGTAATGGAGGTTACGCCGTGATAATATTGAAAATGCTCCTCTTTGGGGTCAACGGTAATAATCCTCTTCTGAGAACGGGCCAACCCGATTAATTCTTTTAACAGGTGCTCATTTATTACGCCCTTGCCGTAATCCTCAATAATCACGGCGTCAAAACGGCGGATATTTTTTCGCGCGAAGTTAAGAATTTGCTGGTTTAGCTTCTGCGATAATGAATGCGTATGCTCCCAGTCCACCCTGACTACCTGCTGGTGCCCGGCAACAATCCTGGTCTTTACAGTGGTATGCCTGGCAGGCTCCACAAAGATGCCGTCGGCAGAAATCCTTCTTTTTTTTAATTCCGACAGGAGGATGTCTTTGTTTTTATCCCCGCCGACTACCCCCAGCACGGTGACCTTCGCCTTAAAGGCGGAGATGTTATTGGCGACATTCGCCGCGCCGCCGGGCGCATAAGTCCTCTTATCGGCCCAAAGCACCGGCACCGGCGCCTCCGGAGAAATCCTGTCCACCTTGCCCCAGATATAGTCATCCAGAATTAAATCACCGGCTACTAATATATTAACCCGAGGAAACTTTTGGATTATTTTTCTTAAATTATGCATATCTTTACAGAATTAAACATTTTATAAGTCAAAAGGTAAAAGTAAAAAGTCAAAAGTGCAAGTAAAAAGTAAAAACTTAAAAAACTTTTGAATTTTGCCTTGAACTTTTGAGTTTTGAGTTTTGAGTTTTGAGTTATATTTAGGGGTTAACGTCATCTTATCTCCTCTATAATCGCCTGCGCCAGCAAGGGGAGCATTATCTCATGGTGGCCGACGATATAATAACCTTTGCCCGCCCCTTGCGTCGGCCGGCTGACCACATTTTGCATCGGACGGTAGTGATAAAGCATATCAAAATTTGCCGTGGTGAAATTTTTGACGGTATTAGCTAAATTACGGCTTAAGTTCAACGCCTTTAAAAATACTTCGGGCAATATCACCGCCGAGCCGAAATTTAAGGCGACTCCCCCGTTATTGAGCCCGGCGACATTCTCCACGAGCAAATAAAAATCCCGCAAGGCGCCTTCGCCGGCCGAGGCGGCGTCAAAAGAGGGGTGCTGATGGATGATATCCGTGCCTATCGCCACAAAGACGCAAACCGGAATTTTATTTTTATAGGCCTGGTAAATGATGCTTAACTCTTTATAGCGTAATTTGGAAGCGGCGATTTTGGCGGCGACGGCGGAGCCAAGGCCCAGCCCCTCTCCTACGCCTTCTTTAGCGGCGCAATTTAAAAAATCCGCCGTTTCCCTGCCCATCCCGAACCTGCCATTTTTTAAATTTTCCGCCACATCCTCGGAAGTCCTGCCCTGAAAGGCGATTTCAAAATCATGGATAATACCCGCGCCGTTTAAGACCACGCAGGTAATAATTTTCTTTTTTATTAACTCAATGACTACCGGGCCGAGCCCGCATTTAATCACGTGCGCGCCGGCCATAAAGATGACCGCTTTTTTCTTTTTGCGGGCGGAAACTACGGCAGCGACGACAGCGCGTATCTCTTTGGCCTTTAATATGTTGGGCAAAGAGCGATAAAACTCCTTAAAGCTCCTTGCGGCCTCCGGCGGCCGGGAAAAATCCCCGCTTTTGACCTTGCTGAACCTGGTCTTTAGCGCATATGTCCTTACTTGATTTATATTAATCATACGAGCTCATAATTGTAGCATAAATTCCGGCTAAATCAACTTGTATTTTATTGGTTTTTTATCGCTGCAGAAATTTGGGAAAGAGTAGCTAAAATGTTCTCCGCTTTCGCGGCATCCAGCGTCCCCATGCCGCAACTGGGGCTGAGCAACATATTCGCTGATAATAAATCCTTGTCCACGCCCTTTTTAGCCAAAGTAGCGATGCCCGCGCTGAGCTTTGCTAATAATAAATCCGGCAATTGGCCGCTAAATTCCTGCGTGGGCACAATGCCCCAGCAAAGAATCCCTCCGCGCCTGAAGAATGCCGCCAGATGATCCGCGTAGAGGGCCAGGCGGTCTAAAAAATTAAAGGCGTCAAAGCTAATGATGTCTATTGTTTTTATGTCGGTAAAAATAGACCAGTCGGTATTGCCGCAGCAGTGCACGCCCACTAATACATTCTCGGCTTTAATTTCCGCGGTTATTCCAGAGAGCGTGTTTATGACTGTTTCGCGATTAAGCGGAGTGTACGCGGAGCCAAAGCTGCTCAGGTACGGCTCATCCAGGAACATAATAATTCTCTTGCCGAATTTTTTAAAGAAATTTATCTGCCAGAGCGCCTTTAGCGCCAGGCCCTTTAAAATCGCCTGCATCAATACGGCATTATGCAATAAGGCCACGCCTTTGTCGTCGTTAATACTGGCGGCAAAGCTAAACGGCCCGGTAATCTGGCACTTGATAAACTCTATATCTTCCAGGCCCTGTTTTTCCAGCCGCGCGTAAAACTGATGCAGCCCCAGGGCGTAGTCAGGGGTAATTTTAAAATAAGCAATATCCCGCGAGATTACGTGTTCATAGAATTTTTCCAACGCCTCTTCCTGCGGCTCTAAAACTAATCCTTCGCTAAACTGCCTGACCATGCCTTCGCGGCTATCCCGCTTAGGCAGCTGCGGCCAAAAAGGAATCCGCGGGGTATATTTAAAAACCAAATCCAGCGCTGCCCCGGCGTCCTGGTGCGGCAGGCTGCCTACTGCCGTAGCTAAACCTCTCAATTTTGCCATCTAAATTAATCCTGATAAATTCAATCCGGCGATATCTTTCATTTTCTGGGCGGCCAGCTCATGCGAACGCTGGATAGCCCTATTATACGCGTCTTTGACGGCGCGCTCAAGGTTAGTTTTCTCTGTCTTTTGCAGGTCAGACTGGATAACGATATCTTTAACTTCCTGGGCGCCGTTCATAATAACCTTCACCAGGCCGTCGGGACTGGCCACCTCAAAATTAGTATTCTCCAGTTGGCGTTTCATCTCTTGCATCTTTTTCTGCGCTTCCATCAACTGCTTCATTTTATCAAACATTAAAGGTTCCTTTCCTAGTGGCTCTGCCTGGTTTACCCCGTTACACCCAGAAATCCCCGTCCCGTTACAAAGTTTCTTTGTAACGGGACCCGCTTTTCTAAGAATGCTCCATTCTAGAATGGGTGTAACGGGGTTTATTCGCCATAGTTTCTGACCCTGGCGCGCAGAGACTTTTTCTCTGCCTGCCGGCGTTTTGCCTCCAGCATTTTCAGTTTGGCGCGGCGCGACCTTTTGCGTTTCTGCCGGCGGATTTTTTCAATACGCTTCCTTTCTTCAGAAAGCCTGCCCAGGATTTGGGACTCAATTTTTTTTAACAACATCCTCCTGGCCAGAAAACGGTTCAGCGCCTGGGAACGCTCCCTTTGGCACTTAACCTCAATACCGCTGGGCAAATGACGCAGATATACGCAGGTGGCCACCTTATTCACATTCTGGCCGCCGGGGCCCTGAGAGCGGATGAATTTCTCCACGATATCCTCCTGGCGCACACCCAGCCGCGCCATCAACCGGCGTAACTCATCCTCTTTCTCTATTCTCACCATTAGAACCCCATGCTCTCGCCTACTAAAATCACTTTTAATCTATCAGGCGCCACCTCTGCCTCAATAACCAGAATCTGGCAGCACATCCTCCTGTATTCGGGAAAAAGGCAAATCTCCTTGCGGCAGATGCCGTCTTTAAAACAGGGTGTATTCCAGTTCAGGCGCTTGCAATTTAAGGGCGTGGCGTATTCCCTGGCGCGCTTTAATGCCGCTTCTAAATTCGGCGTCAGTTTATTCATCCCGGCGACCACAATTACGTTTTTGGCAGAGGCAATTCCGCAGATACGCTGGCCAAAACCGCTGAAAAATACCAGCTCGCCCTTTTCTGAAATACCGTTACTGCTGGTTAAATAATAATCTGCCTGCGCCCCTTGCCTCCTTAGTTCCAGGCTCTCCTGCGGGCTGAGGCCGGGTTTATACTGATTAAAGATAAAATTTCCGCGCGCCTCCAGGCGCCTGGCAATACCGAGCTGGTCTAAAGTTACTGAACCGGAAATGCCGATAGTGGCGGAGGGTGGAATAATCTCCAAGAGCTTATCTATTGCCTCCTCTTTATTCCGGCAATATAATCCGAGGATATTTCTCTTCTGCCAATTTTTAATCAATCCTTCGACACCGCGGCCTTTAGGCCGCGGTTTGCTCAGGATTGATACTGAGCGCGGCGCCTTCTTTCCCCGTCCCTTAGGGCGGGGTTTGAACGCCGCCGAATGTATCAATTTATCGGCTCTGGCATCCATCTTGTCAATTCTTCCCTAATTGGCCGGCCAAACTCTGCCGGAGTTTTTTTAGGCCCGGGCTGACGATAACCGGGTATTTGTAGCTGGGGATTACTTCCTTAAGCGCCGGCGTAAAACGCCCAAGATTTAGCCTGGCAAAATCCCTGATTTTTTCTAAAGCGGGGGTTTTATAAATCACTTTTCCTTTGTCCACCACTTTCATCAACAGGGGCCTGCCCTTTATCTTTTCCTTCTCTAATCCCAAAATATCTTTTACAAATCTGCCCCTTTTATCCTGCGCCCTGAATACCTGTTTCCTGCCCGGATAAGTAACCTTGGCTTTACTTAATTTCATCTTCGGCAAGAATTTTCCGTTTTCATCAGTTACCTCGGTTATCTTATAGATAACGTCTAAACAAGGCGCGTCAATACTGGTACCCATATTTGTGCCCACGCCGAAATTATCCACCCGCGCGCCCCGCGCCAGAAGTTTTTTAATCTTAAATTCATCTAAATTTCCGCTGGCAAAAATTTTTACATAGCCTAGGCCCGCCTCATCCAGCATCTTCCTGGCTAATTTGGACAACAAAATGATGTCGCCGCTGTCTAATCTTATCCCCTGCAAGCGGTATCCTTTTTCCTTAAGATATAAACCTATTTTTATCGCGCTCTTGATGCCTCTCTTAGTATCATAGGTATCCACCAGGAGTATGGTTTTTGCCGGAAAGGTCTCGGCGTAAGCCAGAAAACTATCTATCTCCTGCTTAAAGGACATTACATACGAATGCGCCATTGTCCCCACTGCCGGAATTTTATATAATTTAGCGGCTAACACGCAAGAGGTGCCGCTAAATCCGGCGATATAAGCTGAGCGGGGCACTTTTATCCCCGCGTCCTGGCCGTGCGTCCTTCTTAAAGAAAAATCATAGACGCGCCTGCTGCCTGCTGCCTGCACAACGCGGCTGGCCTTTGCGGCAATCATCGTCTGCAAGTTTATGGTGTTCAGCAAAAAACTTTCCATAAGCTGGGCTTCAATGACAGGGGCGGTAACGCGGACAACCGGCTCGTTAGCAAAAAATATCTCTCCTTCTGCCATGGCCCAGATATCTCCATGAAATTTGAAACCGGATAGATAACGCAGGAAATCCCGCGAAAATAAGCCCTGCCTGCTTAAATAACGCAAATCTTCGGGAGTAAATTTCAAGTTCCCGATATAATCCAGGATATCCTCCAGGCCGCAGGCGACTAAATAGGCGCGGTTTGGCGGCAGGCCCCTGACAAATAAATCAAAGGTGGCAAAGGTATTTTTCTTGTAGATAAAATAACTCTGCGCCATGGTTAATTCATATAAATCCATTAATAAAGAAAGCTCTTTTTTCATTCTCCAAGCAAGGTTTTATAGTCCCGCGGAAAGCTGTTGCCTCTAAAAATAATGTATCCTTTTCTATCTACGAGGAAATAAGTAGGTATGCCGATAATCCCATAAGTGCCGGATACTGCCGTATCTCTATCCAAAAGCACTTTAAGCTTTATGGAACGGCTGGCGATAAAATTACCCACTTTATACGCCGGTTCTCCGGCGTCTATAGTCAATACCTCAAAACCCTCCTTTAGCAGTTGCGCGTACTTATCGCTTAAAAACTTCAGCTCTTTGCGGCAATAGGGGCACCAGGTCGTCCAAAAAAATAAAAATACCGCTTGCTTACCCTGATAACTGCTTAAAGCAACCGCCTGGCCATTTATATCGGATAATATAAAATCCGCTGCCTGCTGCCCTGTCTGGGCAAAGACAGAGGCGCCGGAAAAAAAAATTACCGCCGATAAAATAAGTATGCTTAAGCTAAAATAATTCTTCATCATTACAATCTTGTTATACCCACAAAGATAAAATACGCTCCGGTAGCGATAAGAATAAACGCGCAGGCCTTATTTACGTAGCTCATCCAGCAGCCTGATTTAGGAAGGCTTAAGAATACCGCGCTGAAAGTCCCGGCGAGGATAAGAATCAATCCCATGCCGTAACTAAAGCTGAGCAATAAAGTCGCGCCGTACCATATATCCCTTTTGACCACCAGGTGCGCCAAAATCGCGCCCAAGACAGGAGTTAGGCACGGCCCTATAATCAGCCCCGAAGTTAACCCCAGGAAAAATACGGTAAAGAGATTCTGCTTTTGGGATGCCGGCCGCTTAATTAGGGACGGCAAGGACAGGTTAAATACGCCAAGCAGAGAGATTCCGAAAAAAATAACGATAGCGCCGAAGACAAAATTGGTAACCGGATGCGCGCTGACTATCCCGAACAATGTCCCGGTAAAAGAGGCGATTATCCCCAAGAGGCAATAGGTAACCGCTATGCCGCTGGCATAGACTAAACTCAAAATAAAACCTTTTAACTTAGAGGAGCCGGATTCTATGCCGATGTAGCCGATAGTAACCGGCAAAAGCGGATACACGCAAGGCGAGAAACTTACCGCGATGCCGCCTAAAAAAGCGCCCAGATAATTTACCGAATTATCCTGTAGAATCATCTATCCAATCCAGGTATTCTTTGCTGCCGCCGATAATAGGCAAGGCGATTATCTCCGGCACCTGATAACTATGCCATGATTTTACTTTCTTAATCAAGCTATTCAGGAGGGATTTTTTGGTCTTGACGACCAATAACGCCTCTGCGGCCTGATCTATTTTTGACTGCCAATAAAATACGGATTCTACCTTATCTATGATGTTGACACAGGCAGCCAGTTTATTTTCTACAAGCCTGGCGGCAATCCGGCGCGCCTCTTTTTTACTGGAAGTCGTGATAAAAACTACGATATACATCGCTGCCCTCTATCCCGCTAATTTTTTCGCCAATTTCGCCACTCTCTGGCCCAGCCTGGCGCATTGTTTAGTGGAGCGCGCATCCGGCGCCCCTATTGCTACCGCGCCATAATGGTCGCCCCGGGGATCTCCCTGGATAATCATACCATGAATGAGCAGGGCGTTCAAGATATCCAGAACAGTAGTTTCATTGCCTCCGCCGACATTGGCGCTGGAGGCAAATGCCGCCCCCACCTTAGCGTCCAATTTGCCATGGAATTTCACCGAATCATCCAGAAGCTTTTTAATTTCCGCGGCCATTGTCCCGTAATAAGTAGGCGAGCCAATAACCAGGCCGTCGTAATTAAGCAGCTCATCAACATCTACGCCTGAAACATCCTTGAGCGTTACCTCCGCGCCCTCTTTCCTGGCGCCTTCGGCCACTAATTCCGCCATTTTTTTGGTGTTGCCGGTCCGGGAATAATAGATTACCAGTATTTTTGCCATTTTTTCTCCCCCCTTCATAAGACCCGGTCTTGACGCGGTTGCCAAGACCGGGTCTTGAGATTACTTTAACATGATTACTGACATCATCCTGCCGCAGTCGGCGCCTTCCTTACGATAAGAAAAGAAATTGCTATTCTGGCAAAAAGTGCAATCCCGGGAATCAAATAAATTCTCCTCTTTTACCCCGGCAGCCAAAACCTGTTTTCTATTTATCCCGGCTAAATCCAAATAATAATGATTGTCCCTGTTGATTATTCCGTCCGGAAAAATACCGGCAAAATCCCCGCTAACCTGGTAACAACAGCTTCTGATGGCCGGGCCAAAGGCCACGTGTAAATCTTGCGCCGGAGTATTAAACTGGCGCTGCATTAATTTAATGGCCTTGGCCGCGATATTGTCTTTGGTGCCGCGCCAACCCGCGTGCGCCAGGCCTACCGCAGGCCTCTTAGGGTCATATAAAAATACCGAGAGGCAGTCAGCGGTAAAGATTGCCAGGGCTAAATTCTTTTTATCCGTCACCAGGGCATCGGTATCACAAAAAGCGTCCTTTTCAGATAACGCGCCTCTGCCCTTATCTTTATCTTGGATATACCTGGCGCTGGCTTGATGGACCTGCCTGGCGCAGGCTAAATCCCGGTAATCAATGCCTAACTCTTTTAGAAAAGCCTCGCGGTTCTTCAGGGAATCCCGGGTATCGCCATAAAAAAGCGACATATTCCCCTGGCCGCGCACGCTCGCGGCACAGACCAGCTCAGCCTCTTTCTGCGGCATCAATCCTTCGACACCACAGCTTAAAGGCTGTCGCTTGCTCAGGATTGATACTGAGGGCGGCGCAATCTGTCCCCGCCCTAAATGGCGAGGTTTAAGCGCCGCCGAATGTATCAATTTCCACCAGTTTATCCCGGGATTTCTCACCTTTAATAATCTTAACCTGATATTTTTTTATCTTGAAGTGCTCGGCTAACAATCCTATTAACTGCGTATTAGCCAGGCCGTCCTGGGCGGGCCGGGTTAAATATACCTTAAAAAAGCCTTGCTCTTGTTTAACCAGGTTCCTGCTGGCTTTGGGTATTACGCGGATATTTAAAAACACTCTCTTATTTATTCTCTATGGTTTTGGTTTCGTGGATATTGGTCAACCTGTCCGAGAATCTGTCCAGGCGCTTCTGGCTGTCTTGGTATTTATGCTGCGCGTTGGCAAGGTGCGCGCCCAGAGTATCAAAATCCTCCTTGAATTTATTAATCTCCACGGTCAGCATATTTAAATTTTTTAATATCGCCTTGGCGTTCTCTTCAATCTTTAGGCCCTTTAAACCCAGGCAAATCACCTGCAAATACGCGTAAAAAGTATTGGGCGAGACCGGGATAACCTTCTTTGACATGGAATAGCCAAGAAGCTCCTCTTTTATCACCGTCTCGTAATAGACATTCTCCGCCGGTATATACATCAGGGCAAAATCATAGGTATTTTCCTCGGGAAGAATATACTTGGAAGAAATCTCATCAATGCGGTTTTTGACATCCTGGATGAATTTGCGGCGGCAGGCATTTTTTTCCGGCTCATCCTGGGCGCTGAGCATTTTCTGGAAATTCTCCAGGCTGAACTTAGCGTCAACGGGCACAAGGCGCTCGCCCAGCCTGATTACCGCATCCACGGTATCCGCGGATTTAAAGCGGTACTGCGCCTGGTAATAATCCCTGGGCAAGACCTGCGATAATAAATTTTCCAAAAAGGTCTCGCCCATCTGCCCCCTGAACTTGGGCGCGCGCAAAAGCTCCTGCAGCCCGGAAATATCCCTGCTGATTTCGTAAACCTGGCGGTTAGTCTCCTCCAGCCTGCCTAATTTCTCCTGCACATTGCCGAAGAGGCTTGTGGCATTGCCCAAATTCTGCCCGATAATCTTATTGGCCTCCTGCAGGGACTGATTCATCTGGTTCAGGCGCTCATTAACCTGGCCGGAAATCTTCAACGCCATGGCGATTACCACCACTGCTAAAAACAGAAATAATCCCGCGAACAGCCAAACCATCACCTTGCTCCTTCTATATTAAGTTTAATCACCAATAACCAAGCACCAATAATCAAATAATCATCAATAACCAATCTTACAATAACCAAACTGTATATATTCGGAATTTGGTCATTGGGTATTGGTTATTATTTGGTGATTGGAATTTGGTGATTGGTTATTTCTCATATTACTACTTCCCCCGATTAGTACACTACATAATCGCCCTGCGTTTTCTTAAAGTAAGTAGTCTTTCTTTATCCTCTGAACGCTCCTGAAAATATTTAGCTAAGCTCTTGGAACGCCGGTAAGGATAACCCAGGCCAATATGCACTGCCAAAAGTCGGCTATTGCCCGGCCTGCCCTTTTAGAAATATAAAACTCCGGCCCCCTGCAAACTTGACATTTCTATTGCGCTCTCTCGTCTATCGTCTTTGGGTTACGGTTACGATGCCCGTTTCGTTAAGAGGTTAGGTATAGCGTTTGAAATGTTGGCCGGTGAACGAGTAAGCCGGTTAACCCGCTAACCTTTTTACGATACGGGCTTCGTTACCTTAACTGAATAACGCAACCTTTCTTATCCAAAACAAATACTCACCTGGCGAATAAAATCAAATTGATTATTCTGTCCGCCCAGAAAATGGATAAAATAGCGGCCAAAGATAAAAACGGGCCGTAAGCTATGGTGTGGTCTTTTTTCACCATAAGATTTATTACGCCGACGAACACCCCGAAGAGCGGGGCGATTAAGAAAACGATTATTGCCTTCTGCCATCCGAGGAACGCGCCAATCATTGCCAATAATTTCACGTCGCCCCCGCCCATAGATTCGGTTTCGCCCTGTATGGGGGGTTTCTTAAGCAGTTTAAAATACACTAAATCAAATAAGGCGCCGGTAAGATAAATAATGCCGCCGCCGACAATAATGCCCAGAAAGGAATTAAGCATCGGCCTGGGGTTGTAGAAAAAAGGCCGCAGGTGGAAACCCCTAATCACGCTGAATAAAAACCCCAGGATAATGCCGCCGATGGAAATCTCATCGGGGATAATCCGGTGCTTTATGTCTATAAAGGTAGCCACGATTAAACTGCAGGCAA
>VGKK01000013.1 GCA_016867095.1 Candidatus Omnitrophota bacterium
AGGACAAATTCTTTATCTAGCGGAAAAACGACCTGCCGTCCGCCTCTTACGGCGCAGCCAGATGCCTCAGCCTCCGATGGTTTATAATTTTCCGCTTGTCCGCCCCGCCCCGCCGCCGCGGCGCTGTCATCGCCCGCTTTGCCTGCGACTGCCATTCCGACTAAGCCAAACAAAAACGGCGAACAAACCATAGCCTCTGCTCCGGGATAATGCAGCAACGCGGCCAAATACGGCCAAAGTAGGATTATCGCCAAAATCCATGATATCGCAAGTACGCCGCGTCGGGCACTTTTGGCTTGACTTATTGTGGTCTTTATACTATATATAAGTATATGAATAATATTTCTAAGCCGATACGTTTGAGTGAGCACGCGAAGGAACAACTCTCTTTCAGAGGCACAAATGAGGTAGAAATCTCCGAGGCAATTCGTAGTTCCGCTTGGGGGGCCGCGGACTTGGGACGCCTTGAATGTAGTAAGAATTTTGCATACAATAAAGAATGGAATAACAAACACTATAAAACTAAACAGGTAAAGCCCATATTCGCGGAAGAGCCAAATGAGATTGTTGTAGTTACAGTTTATGTTTATTATTTCTGACAGGGAGGAAAAATGCGCATTACTTATGATCCAGAAGTAGACGCTCTCTATATACGATTTAAGGAAACTACTGTTACCACCAAACACCTTGCCGAAGGCATAGCCTGCGATTATGACTCCCAAGGCAAAATAGCCGGGATTGAGATACTCGACGCGATCGAGCGCTTTGGCGATAAAACCACTCTTAAGAAGGTTACGCTTGAGGAAATTGGCTTGAGCGCCTAATCCTTGCCCTCCTATTTTCTTCGGGGCCGCATCTTTATTAGGGGCACATTCTATTTTTCTATCATTTACGTCCTTGTTAAATGTCTTCGCCCCCGCGGCACCGCTAGCCTGTCCCTCAGGGGACGTTCCCCCGGTTTCCACCCCTTGCGATCGCCCCGCCGCCGCGGCGCCGTCTGAATGATGCGCCCACGGCAGTCCCGGCCGGCAAAGAAAATTAACCGGATCAATTATGCTTTCCCCGTCATCACGGTAACGAATAGGCCATCTGGGCCGTTTAGACCTGCCTCCTCCCGCGGCGGCGCATTGCGCCCAAGAAAAAATAGAAACACCCTTTTTATCATTATTGTTTACGCCGGGGAACAAATCGAAATCGTAATGGATATGCGTCATAATTCCTGCAACTCTTTCAGGAACTATCCTCCTCAGTCTTAGCGGTAATAACAATCTTCTTGTCGAATCGCTCTTCTTAATATGAACATACACATAAGGAGAACATTTTTCTCCAGGATATAAATTTCTCATGGAAAAATTTACATCTAGCCCTAAATTTTTTAAATAGGCACTGATCCATGCTACGGGAAAAGGCCGTTTATCAACCGTTAAAAGTTCTAATCTAGTAAATTCAATAATGGCTTCTCCTCCGGGACAAAGAATCCGGTATATTTCTTCGATTGCTTCTATAGGGTTAAACTGCATAGACAAAGTCATAACAGTCATAATGAAATTGAAATAGTTATCCGGGAAAGATGTTTTTTCTATAACCGATTGCACAATCTTAACCTCTCCAGTGATATCCGCCGGGGCCGTAAGATCCACCCCAAAAACTTCCTTTAAACCCAATTCGGAGCCCAATTCAGAGACAGCGACAGCACTACCGCAACCGTAATCGAGTATTCTAAAAGGAGAACTATTGGGGGACGATGCTCTCAGGCTAGACACAACGGCCGGCAAATCACAGCCAAGATGCGAACAATAACCAAGCCAAGGCTGACCATCGCTAAGGCAACTATCGTGTAGATGACGGCCTCTTGAATATGCATAACCAAGCGCTGATGGTCTATATCTACCGTTTCTGCGGGCTTGGATCGAATAAAACCGCAACCTGTCTTTTTCAGAATACTTCCCGCACCCCCTCCAGCCTTCTATGATCATATATCGGTCTAATTTTGAATTTGAGTATTCGTCACCGAACATAGCCATAAAGATTAAATCTATGAATTCCTCATTTTCCAATAAATGTGCGATGACCTCAATAAGATCATGGTCGGCTTCCGGCAATACCGCTGTACCATCGCTATAAATACCTATTTGTACATCAAAAGAATCATGCACAAAACTTATGATTTTCTCCGGATCATATTGCTGGGGCAATTTCTCTCTGTGTAACCGGGGAAGATGCCGGCTAATAATATGATCGGCTAAAATAAGTATCGTCCAACAGCGCCGCCATAACGCCTCCTTATTCCCCCAAAGCATATCATAACTATGGTGTTGTAAGACTTTTACTTGCCAGGGCTCAAGCCTTATTCCCGTTCGCTCAAGCACGTCGATAGTAAGTTCCGCATGCAATAGCGCTAAGGCTTCATTCACCCATCGTTCCGGCCGAGCGTCAGAATTAAAATACCAACAGATTATTGGATGACCTTTACCGAGGTCGTGCACCAATCCTGCTCGTTCAACGAAATTCTGGAATTTTTTGCTTAAACCTGCCTCTCTAGCAATTAACCCCGCTAATCTGCTGACTAAACTTGATTCTCTTTGGGTAAATAACGGATTCAATTCCAGCAGGTCTTGTTTACTAACATTAAGGAAATCGGCATTATTCTTTAAAACCATGGCTAAATTTTTACCTTGCGCCCAGCTGAAAAATATCTTCCATCCTTCGGCAATCATTCTTTCTTCAACATTTTTGTAAACAAATGCGCCGGTATAGACGCCACACAAGAAATAAACTGAAGGAAAGATTTTAGAAGTTAAATACTGGTGCCAGTTAATATCTAGACACTCTCCATCTTTGTTTTTCGCTAATTCATATGCCGAGATATTAGCCTGCACAACATTAACATTGCCAATGCCGTCAACTTCATCGAGATCGGCAAAATCTTTAATGATAACATTTACATTAGTAATTCCATTAAGCGCCAAGAATTCCCGTGAACGCAAAGCACATGCTCGCTCTCTTTCAATGGCTAAAATCCTTTTGGCTCCTAAACGAGAATCCACCATGGCTAATACCGCATCTTGTCCACTTCCAGCGTCTAAACAAATTTCATCCCTGATTAATTCCTTATTGGCCTCTAAAGTGCGGATTGCCAGGCGCGTACTTTCTCCGTTGGCAAAATCAAGATGGCCATCCTTTCGTCTGATTAAATTACAAATAAGAATATTTTCCTGGAATTTTTCCAGTTTTGGCGCGTACCTCTGCCAAGTGCCTCTGGATACAAAGAGAAAATTATTACTCGCAACACAACAATTGGTCTCAGGAATTATATCGGAAGAATGAAGGGGTTTATTTAAACCATCTAGGGGATATATTTGATAAAGGCCGGGTTCGGGTCCGGCGCGGATCTCAATACCCGCCTTCTCTTTTAACTTACGAATAATCCACGGTTCTACCTCTGTAGAAGCATTAAATGAACGTCTTCTATCGTCCTCCGCCGCCGCGGCGCCGGCCGGCCCTCTGCCTCCCATATCAGCATGATGGAATTTCATCAAAGGCCGCCCGCAGAAAATAGGGCCAAAAACGCGGTTGGCGCCGGGACAGCCGTCTAATACTTCCGTTTGCCCGTCCCAATCAACATAGCTTGGGCTGACTCTTCCGCCGCCCTGCTGCCGCCCGCCTCCTCCCGCGCCGCCGGGATTAAGTGTTGTGTCCCCGGAACTGGTCGTGAAGATAAAACCTTTCCGCCGCGCGCCTGTTCCTGTATCGGCACGATCAGGTAAATGCTCTATTTTCCTTACAATTATGCTCTCGGGACTACGTATCCATCTTTCAAAAAGCAAAACATCTTTCGCCCGCGGATAAAATAATATAATCATCATAACCAAAATAGTTAGAGCAAAATAAGCCGCTGATATATTGAACATACCCATTATCCCCAATTTACAGAAAATATCCCATAAAAGATGTAATAATATTGGATACAAAAGAGATCGTTCTTTCACGTAGAGACATGATGTCAGTATTCCGCCTAAAAATCGAGGGATAAATCCTATACTGAACATCGGTGCGTGAAGCAAAGAAAAAATCAGGGAAGAAAGCAACATTGCCGCTTTTGTCCCTAAACAACCCTTTTTCACCAGCCAATCTTTAAATAGCAGCTTTCTAAAAAGGATTTCTTCGGTAACCGCTACTATAGGCAAGAAAATAAATACCTGGATGATAAACATTCCTATTGTTACAGGATCCGATAATATGGCCTGAGGCAGGATCAGCGAACAGACAAAGCAGAGCATAAATTGCAGAATTTCTAACCTGCCGCTACTTTGAGTTTTTAAGAGATTATCTTTACCTAAGGCAACCTGTCCTGTCTCCGCGGCGCGGCGGCTTTTGGAGCCGCCCGGCACCACCATCCCCATCGCCAGCATGCTCCCTATCCCCGCCAGCGCCGCAGAAAGCGGCGCACCGGCCGGTACAACAGAAGCAACAGAAGGACCGTTTCCTTCTATCCCCTTACCATTTGATAAGTTATGAGTAAACTGTCGCCCATTAACCGGACCCCCCGCCGCCGCGGCGCTGTCATTGCCCGGCTTCCCGGCAACCGCCATTCCGGCTAATCCAAATAATGGCAACCCCGCCAGCGCCCCTGCGCGGAGGCCATGGAAGGATCCGGCAACCTCAAGCCAGTAACTCTGCGCGGCCGAGCAAAGTCCGGCCCATCCCCCAAAATAACCCAGCGCCGACGCCGCAATAACTACGAGTATCGCAAGCGTGATAAGCGGGATTATACGGAACGCGCCCTTTTGCCGGACGCTTCTTCCGGCGCCGGCGGATAAATTAAGTGCGGCCGACCGAAAATTTCTCGCTTTTCTCACCCGCACCCCCCATCCCACGGAAACTGCGTTCAAGACGTTTATCGGCTCAAGCGAAACTATCTCAAAACCAAAACGGCTGAACAAACCTGTAATTTCATTTTCTTTAAATATATGGCCGTCTTTTACCAGGCTTTTAGCAACCAGAGAATTCATTTCTATCATTTCTTTAATGGAGGCGGTGAATTCTTCGGCTGTAGAAAATTGAGCCGGATACTTATTCCGCAAAACCGAATCTATAAATTTCCATATAGCTTGGCTAATGCTGTCTCCTGTATTTTGAAATCTGCGCCCCTGTTGTATCAATCTTTCTTTTAGCGCAGGGTTTTGCGTCTTTGCATATTTTAAGGCGGTTGCAAATAAATTATCCTCGCATGCCCTTGCTGCGGACTTAACAGCCTGGAACATCTCATTAATAATTGGCGAATCATCGCGGTAGAGAACAAAGACTCCCTCTCCGTCTTTCTCTAAAACCCGGTTTGCCTCTCTTAATGCCTCTTCTGCGCCTGCGCATTCCAAGGCAAAGTTTCCGGTTATTACATCAAAGGATTTATTCGGAAATCCGGTAGCTCCAGCCGGCCTCCTATGAAAATTTATGCCTTGACTGCTGCGTATAGAGTAAGGATTTATCTCGGCGGTATCTATTGCGGTGAGCGTAAACTTGTTACAGATTTGCTTAGCAATAAGCGGAATCACCAGGTTTCCGGTACAAATATCCAATATGCGGGCGCAAGGCTTATATCTGGCTATTTCTATCAAGGCCTTCCGCCAAAATTTTCCTATTGCCTCAAAATCTGCTCTAACCGTAACAAATAACCACCCCTGCCGCGCGCAATAACTCCAGGCAGCTTCGGTTTTTTCTCTGGGCATAATTGCTTTAGGATTATTCTTAACCTTCTTCTTAGCCCCTCCTGCCGCCGCCGCGGCGGCGCTGTCATTGCCCGGCTTCCCGGCAACCGCCATTCCGGCTAACCCAAATAAAAACGGTGAACTCGCCATCGCGCCTATCGCGGAGCTTTGGAAGGATCCGGCAACCTCAAGCCAGTAATTCTGCGCGGCCGAGCAAAGTCCGGCCCATCCCCCAAAATAACCCAGCGCCGACGCCGCAACAACTACGAGTATCGCAAGCGCTATAAGCGGAATTATACGGAACGTACCCTTTTGCCGCCCGCCTCTTCCCGCGCCGCCTGGTTTAGATAAATGGTGTCTGTCCCTAATTTCCCTATTTTCCCTATTTTCTATTAATCCTCTGCCTAGTAATATACTTATGGGATAACTAGTTCCAGCGATCTCTCGAAATTCATCGGGCGTGGCCAGAAGAACCTGTATAAAAATACCTGTTTTTCTAAAAATCTTTTTTTGTATTTCGCTTACTGCGTTATATATCGCTGGTTTTCTCATTGCATGCCTATTATGAATAACAGAACATACATCCAGATCCGAAGGAAACGGACAAAGTGGCGGGAAAAGCTGCGAGCCGGAATCCTTATAAAGTTCTTTTCCCATTGTTTGCATCCACAAAACATTTTCAAATTTTAATCCGCTTCTATCTCGATAGATGCCCAAGCGAGCCCGCCTTCTTGCAAAACTGCCTCCGAAATAGCAAACATTTAAACGCTTTCTTATGCCCTCGACGACTACTCCATTTTGGCATTCTTTGACAAATATATTCAATGCCCGCTGATAGGACTTTAAGGCTTTTTGTTCGCCCTTACGAGTAAGCGCCAAGCCGAATTCGTTAAAATCTTGGGAGGATAAAACGAGTTTTGATAGTAATTTAGTCTTGGGCAAGAAATAACAGGCTATCGCAGCTAACACCAAAACAATTATCCACCACGGAAAAGTAGGAATTACTCCGGCTAAAACCGTCTGCGGCAGCACCTGGCCATACGGCACCTTGGCATAAAGGATTGCCAAGTGCGCCGCCATTGCGGCGATTGGCGAGTGCGCCGCTATCTGCGGCGCGTTCACATCCAGGGGTTTTTCCTCTTGACAGCTCAAAAAATATCTAATAGAATAAAACCCGATGTAGAGAAGGAGTAAGAATTGTATATAGCCGGCTTTGAATGGGACGAATGGAATATTGAGCATATCGCCAGGCACAATGTTACTCCTCAAGAAGTTGAAGAAGTCTGCTATAATCAGCCAGTATCTAGAAAGGCTAAAGATGGATTGTATTGGGTATACGGCCAAACTGATGCCGGCAGGTATTTGTTTAATGTAGCCCGATTCCAAAGCAAAGATATTGTTTATGTGATTACTGCCCGGCCAATGAATAAGGCAGAACAGAGATATTACCGCAAGCAGAGGTAAAAGATGACTAAGAAAAACTCTAAGATTCCCCTTTTCAAAAGCGATGCGGAAGCCGCTGAATTTTGGGACACTCACGACTCCACTAAATACATTTCCCAAACTAAACCGGAGCGCCTTGACTTTCCCAAACCAAAGCACAAGGTGGTTATAGATCTTGGCGAAAAACAATGGCGCAGGCTTATTCGGCTTGCCTCTATCCGCCGCATTCCTTACACCGACCTTTTGGAAAAAATAGTGTCCGAAAGGTTGTCTGTTAATTAGCTCTCGAACCCTTTCTTCCGCCCCCGCGGCACCGCTAGCCTGTCCCTCAGGGGACGTTCCCCCGGTTTCCACCCCTTGCGATCGCCCCGCCGCCGCGGCGCTGCTGTCTTTATCCGCCCGCACCTCGCCACCGCTTCCTTCGCTCGGGCTCGGATATCGCCATATCATTGGCAGCGCGCACGCCATCACCCCTGCGCCGGGGTGCGGAAAGAGCGCACCTATTAGCCACATACCCAAGGCCACAAGAATAACTAACCTCACTGTCCTGATTACGTTGGAAACAGTTTCCAAGTTGTTCGGGACAGTGGGTTCCAGAGGTACTGCCGCGGCGCCTTCGCCCTGTGGGAATTCATTTGTCTGGCTACCGCCGGCGCCTAACCCATCCAACCGCGTAGGTTGAATGCGGTTAACGCTATCCGCTCTCCAATGCAACAGACCGAGTAAGGCCTGTAGATTGGTTGTCTCTGGCTGGGGATAATTAGTTAGTGCAGCAGGCTGGAGCTGGTAAGGCAGAGAGCGCTGGTTTGCCCAGGAGTGGGCGATGATATTTAGCGCCAGGACTAACGGGAGGGGACTATGGAGCAGGATGAGGATTAAGCTGATAAATAGCGTGCAGAACGCCACCTGCCTGGGCGGGCCGCGGATACAAAGAATCGTCTGGCTATCCCCTTTTAATGCTTGGGCCTGTGTAACTAAAAATCTTCCCGTTACCGGATCCCACCGTACCTCGTAGCCATAACATAAAATTGCCCTGCCCTGGAGCAGTCTTTCCTTACCCCCTCTTTCCTGCCGACCCAATTCATCTTTTAATTTCTGCACCTGGCCCGGGTCAATTTTTCCGTTATCTTGCAGTTGCCCGGTTATACAAGATAAATCTATAGCCTCAGGATGCGCCTGCGCTCTTCTTAACGCTGCTAACCAGACTAAATCTTTTTGCCAACGGCAGCGGCTATGCAAATCGCGCCTGCCTATCCAACGTAAACGCCTCAGAAAAATCTTCCGGCCTTTCTCCCCAAGCATTGTTAAATGCTCTGAATATAAAACACGATGGGAGACATTTCTATTATTTCGGAATACGGCATTAAAGATAACGGCAACAATAATTACGGCGACTATTACGGCTGGGCCAGCGCCACTGGCTATCCCTGCCTGCCGCATAACTGCTCCTGCCGCGGGCTGAGAAACGAACAGGCCGGAGAAAACGGAAAATAAATCCGCGAGGGGGACGCCCAATAAAGGCTTAATTAAATAGCTGCCTAAGGCATAAATAAGAGCGAAATAAAAGACTGCGTCTGTAAAATTAAAAATGCGCTTTTTTGTTTTTATATAGTCAGTTATACCGCGGCCGCTATTTAGGACATAGATATCAAATAGTTCTGCCAAAAAAGCCGCGGGCAAAAAGATAATAAAAAAATAATGCGAAGAAAGAGGTGCCTTTAAAATAAATATTTCCACTAAAGCCCAAATTAAGGCCAAAACGCAGGCAAGGGTTCTTATAAATACTTCTTTATGCGTCATTAAATGTACGACGTACGCAAACCTGGGCTTCAGGGTATCCATAGGTAAAAGTTCCAGAAAATCCCCCTTATCCACGGCGTATTTTCTGAATAATAATTTAAGCCCTATATCAACCGCTATAAACAGGCCTATAAAAAAGAGCACTAAGGGCGCGTGGCTGGGCCTGCTTAAAAATAACCCCGGATGAGATAAATAATAACTATAAGAAGCATAAATCGCATAAGCAAAAACCGCCATCATTAAATAATACCACGTGCAGATATGCTGGCTAAAACGCCTGCCCTCCCAGGCCATCCCCAGCTTACCTTTAGATTCCCGCAGATAAACCAGGGTCTTACGTAACGTTTTGCTCCTCGTTACCTTGAAGATAAATTTTTGATAAATTTCCTGCGATGAGGCACTCGCAAACGCGGCGCGCAGCAAAATAACGCAGGTAACCATAGCTAAAAATTCGGGCTGAACGAGGAGCAGCTTGGGGTGAACGCGGGCATTAACTCGGCCGTCTTCCCCGCGCCCAAAAATAAGGGCATTATTGATATTTCCATCAAGCGTAATCTCCATATCAAACTTTTCAGGCGGCCTAAATTCCAATTTTAAACCAAAATCTCCGCTTTTCTCTGCTTCGCCTTCCCCGCCTGTAGCCTTCCAGTCAACATAAATTTTATTCCCCCTTTTTGTGGCTATAGTCAGCGCAAGTTTACGCTTCTGTCCGTCTAATGTATCGGCGGGGGTTTCTCCTGGCAACCAGCGCACAGATAAAGGTAATTCCTGCGCAGGCACAGGCGCAGGCCGCCGCAAAATAAAGCGCGCCAGAGAATATAGTAACCAAACCGCGCCCCAGGCAAGAAAGATTATTAGCGCTGTCTTTAAATCGGGCGGCAATTCCTTCCAATGCGTAACCGTAAGAACGCCTGCTGCAGCCAAAATCCCTCCCATTTTAACAATGACGGGAGTAGGAACCGGGGAAGCATCTGGCGGCGACTCTGCCGTGGATTCAGAAACGCCTCCAGCGGATAAATGTTTAAGAATACTTATCCACTGCTCTTTGTTCGCAGAAGGCGTCAGAAGAGGGCTTACTCCACAAACAATCCTTCTTGCCTCATAAAGCTCTAATTCCAACGGATCTGGACTTTCTTGCCTTAATTTATCGGAGAATATTGTTCTTGCCGTCTGTTGAACCACGGGATCTGTCAAGCCCCTTCTACTTAATTCCTCCAACAAGTTATCCAAGAAATTTGTGGACGGCTCTCTCTCAGCAGATAAAGGATTGCCATCGGCGTTGGCAGAATTAAGGATAATTGCTGGATTGCTAATATTAACCCACAAAATTTCTTGGCCAGAACAGAATTCATACCCTTGCGGCGTCTTCAGGAAAGTTTTCACATACTGTAAGATTTTTTTCCTTCGCGCGCGATCTTGCGGCCGCAACACAAGCGAAATAAGGTTGGCCATTTCTTCTGGACATTGTCTTTGGTGTAAAACTTCCAATCTTTCCGTAGTAACAGCATAACCGGCTCGCTTTAATCTACCTTCAACTGTATCCAAAGTTCCCCTTATTAGATTATTGCGGGTATGCATATATTCTCTAAAATGTACGTGATTGCCTATTCTAGACGTTATAGAATTTAATACAATAACTAACCACCCGCCTGGCTTAATCATTGCGATAGCATTATTAATAAGCCTATCCCGTTCCTGCCGGGACATCAAAAATAGGACGTGCGAAATAAGCGCCGCGGAAAATTCTTCCTTAGGCTTATATCCCAGAAAATCCCCTTCATACACTTCCAGCCTAAAGCCATGTTGTTGAATCTCGCGTAATTTACCCGCTCTGTATGGATTTTCCTCTACAGCTATGGTTCTAGAAAACAAAGGAATTAACCCGCTAGTTATCATTCCGTAGCCTGCGCCTATATCTATAAGAGTGGGAGAAATTTCTCCCGTCTCTCTAAGCCGTGATTCAAAGCCGCTTTTTAGGTGGGCTAAAAGCGCTGCTTTCTCTTTACGCTCCAGATCATTATCGGCTTCTTCTATAAATGGCAGGCGCCTGGGGTATCTTTGGCAATAGACAGTGTATGCCTTAAAGAAATCACCTTTGTTAAAGAAAAACCCGATGAGTTCGGCTAAAAATACAATTATGTTTGAGATAAGAAGATAGTATAGAATTACAGAAAACAGGAGGGTAAGCGCGCTGCTGGCAACTAAATAATGCAGGCTAATAATAGAGAGGAGAATTACGCATAAATTTGCCGCGGGGCCGGCAAGATAAAAGCCAACTGTGGGCGAGCCTCTTTCGGCAATCGTGTCCGGCACAATCCGGCTCAATAAACTCACTTCTTCCAGGGCAATCTTGCGTATTTTAGCCATCGGCAAATGCCCCAGCAATTCCATCGTTAATATCCCGCCGGCCAACGGCGCCCTCAACAGCATAGCAGACAACAGCATAGCAGACAGTTTACGTAACCACTTGAGAATGAAGCACCGCCGGGCTGAAGCCCGGGGTTTCCCGGTGCGGAATACTGAGCGGCCAAAAACCATCCGCGCCATGAATGGCACGGTTTTTGGCCGCGAATGTATAAAGAAATTATGAGATAAATGTTTTTGGCTGTCGGTTAGTCCTTTTTTAGCTAATTGAATGAGCGCCTGCAGTGATATTCCTTTTTTCCGGAGAAACGCGACGGTTAGGGCTATAGATATTGCGGCGAGTATAATGACGGTAAGGATTAAAGGTGAGATACCAAAGGATAAAGAGGCCTGCCGTGGCAGTTCGGTTAGGCTCGCTGCCGGCGGCCCAGCGCCGATTCTACCGCTGGCAACCAAATAAGCGCGTATGATATTGAAGACTGCAAAGCCCACAAGCGCAAAACCCGGAATATTAGGGATACATCCTATTTTTCCGCCATCCGTATGCCTCGCCCCCACGGCGCCGCTGGAAGGGACTGTCCCCGTCCTTCGACTGCGATCAGGACAAGCAGGGAACTGTCCATGAGTATCCTTCTCTCTTTGCCCCAAAGGCAACATCGGCACCGCCATCGCGCACGCCACCGCCCCCGCGCCGTGGTGACTGCCGCCAAAGATTAGAGCTATCGCGGTTATACCTAAGATTAACGCAAGCATAGGCGATGCGAGGATAGTTTTGACTTGACATTTGGTGCTGGGTATTGTATAGTTTAAACAAGAGGTGATTAACATGAAGGCTAAAAATATTGATAACGATGTCTGGATTAGAGAGCACTTTGAAGCTATTGTAGATAAATATGGCGGCAAGTATCCGTATATTTTGGTCGCAGCAGGTAAAATATTTCCTATTAATGCCGGGGACGACATCGTTAAAATTGAAAGAGAGATTACCAAAAAATACGGTAAACCCATCGGGATGCCTGTGCCACAACCTCTCTTTTTTCCACTATAGACGCACAAAGAGCCGGTTTTGATTATAAACGAGGCAAAAAGACTTTTTCTATGGTAGGCGACGGCAGCCTTATACCGGTATACTTGCATAAACTTTTGATAAAGATAGGCGACGTATCTTTTAATGCAAATCTCGGCTTTTCGCCACGCCTCGGCGTAGGGTTTAACCTTCTTGGCCGCCAAGACATCTTTACCCGTTTTGATATCACTTTTTCCGATGCCAGCCGCACCATAACCTTCCTTTCCAGAAAATAGCATAATAAATACTGTGGCGATAACTGCGGTGATTATTTGCAAAGCAATAGGGGACGCTTCCCCAGGCACTATCCTTTTACCTCCCATCGCCCCTGCGCCGGGGTGCGGAAAGAGCGCACCTATTAGCCACATACCCAAGGCCACAAGAATAACTAACCCCACTGTCCTGATTACCTCGGAAACAGTTTCCATTCTAATCGGGACAGTGGGACTATGAGGCCCCGCCGGAGCGGCGCCTTCGCCTAATTGACGGTTTGTATGATTGAATAACCTTGTGCCGCCGTATAAGCCGCCTAATTCACATTGCCAGACATATCCCCATTTTCTGCCGCCAAAAGGCGCCATCTGCCTGTAATGTGCATCGCGGCTGGGGCCCTTATGCCGCCCGCCTCTTCCCGCGCCGCAGGATGAACTGCCATGGTTATCAGAGTCAACTCCTTGTGCTGCCCGGAGCAATCTCCGGGCCTCCGCTGAAATCGTGCTATCCGGCTTACGGGTCTCTTGTAATAAATACGGAACAATATCCTCTACGGCCATTTGCCTACTCATAACGGCATCGGCGATGTCTTGAGCAAGTTTACCTTTGAATAGGGTTTCCTTAATCTTCTTCTGGGTTATTTCCACTAGTGCCCTTAAGGCATTAGGGCTGCCTGGGTTGCAGCGATCTCTTGCTATTGCCTTTTGCAGGCTGGTAATCGCCTTGATATAGTAACGGCGATGGTATTTATAAACAAAACCGGGTAACGGAAAATAGAAATAAGTACCAGCTAAAATTCTCCGCATCTCGCTTCTTTTCAGGCCGAGATATCTAAGACATTTTCTTAATTGCTGTCTAAAATTCGCGTATATCGCTTTTAAATCCGACGGTTCTTTCCTCAGATAAGCGGAAATAGCCGTGGCAAAGTAAACATTTGAGGCCAAATCCAAGGGAAAGGATAAATAATCGCCTTCTTCGCTTCTAGCGCCTAAGGTTTGTTGAGTATAGATGTTGGTCTGGCCGCAGCCGGATGCTACGCCGGTATAAATATCATAAGTTACTCCTTCATAGTTATATACTCCGGGATAAGCCAGGGTATCGCGGCCTAATTTTTCCGGGGTGCGGTCAACCGACTCTTCTTTAGGCGTGGCAAAATAACCCGCGTTATAACCTAATGCCAATAGGGTAATTGCGTGTTTCTTCAACCGCCCCTGTAAAGAAGTATGGTAGGCAGGATAAAAAGCCAAATCTTGCCCATTCACCCTCTGCATATTCACAGGCTGGAGAATCCCCGATTTAATGTAGTGAAGCATATTCCGGACGGTTATAGGCAGGTAGCCGGGCTGTACCCTTATCTCCGTATTTCCCCCGGCATCTACAGTAGGTATCAACAAAGTAGAAATAGGGATATCGGTAACTAATTCTAATTTTGTTTTAGAAGGGGTATTTCCCAGGACGTATTGATTGTATTGATTAATGACATCGTAACTAATCTTTAGATGCGTCTCTGTCCCCACAGGGGTGGTCTCTTTGAATATCGCCTCCAAAACTCTTAAACCGGGAATCAGCTTCTCTATAAGTTCTTGTCTCAAGAAAGCTATGTTTTCCGGGCTAAGTCTCCCAGCCTTTTCCATTTGGGAAAATTCTTTGTCAATACGCTCCCTTAAATACTGGTAAAAGCCAGCGCAGAGATTAGCTATAAAAGGAAGACAGTCAAAGAAAAACTCTTCCCTGGGCCTTAAAAAGCACTCAGGTAAACCTTGATGTCTTCTAAGCATTTCGCCTACATAAATTTCTTTATTTTCTTCGGTAGCAAAAGCCCTGCCAGCCATCACAAAGGAAAGCAAGGTATACAATGCCTCTCTATACATTAACTGATCGCTATCCTTAGGATGATCGGTTCTTAATCTAAAACCATATCTTTCTAATATAGCTTTAACTACGGCTTCGTCTTGCGGGGTAGCCAGGGCCGGATTAGCCAAATTGAAACAGGCCTTGGCTTTTAGGGCGTTAAGCCGGTAAGAATAATCGTCTCCAAAGATTAAGATACGCAAAATCGGCCCCTGATTCTCTCTGGTGGCCAACTGCTTATTTCTACAAACCATCATGGAAATTGTCTCTAATGCTTTTAGGGGTATATTCGGCTCAAGGAACTCTAAAGAGTCACATTTTAATATCCTTAAAGCGTAATGCATATTTTCCTGCGCAGCGCCTGAAGCTGTAGCGCAAAAATCAAGCTTGCGGCTCTTTAGCAGAGCATCCATCATTACGACTTCTACAAATAAGGAAGTTCCACCCAGCAAAGGCCCTAAAGTTAATAAGATGGTAAAATCTTGAACCAACAAAACTACTGAAATTAAAGTAACCCAACTAGGTAGTATGATAAAATTAAAGGGAAACCAGCTATATCGTTTGACGCCATAAATGATGGTTACAATACTAATAAAAACAAAAGGAACAAAGGAAACAACTATCACTAGCACCATCCATTTCGTTAAAGGCAACTTCATCGCCGCTCCCAGCACTCCCGCGCACGCCACCGCTACAGTCGGCGGCGCACGCGGGCTACCGGTTACCTTTCCCAAAATATACCTCAACGGCGCTTCAAAAACAGCATAAACCGCAAGCGCAAATACTCCCCCCACAATAGCGGTGATACAATAAAGCGCGCCCGCAAGGATGCGGCCCTCCCTTATTTGCTTCGGCGCGGCGCTATCGTCCGGCCTCCGGCCACTCATATCAGTAGGTAATGCCCCAGGGATTTTCTTTGCATTAACGGGTGCATAGCCTTCTTTTATGCGTTTAGCTGCCCGCCGAGCAAACCGCTTTTTTACAATCCTCGAAGAATCCAGGCAACCTATTCTTGCTATCCTGAGGCGAAAGTTTAACAAATCATCAACTGCTCCTTCTATGAGTTCTGATACATGATTGCGTTGTAAATTGATAATAACGTTATCAATGGAGAAGGCCGGCGGATGATTCAACGCATCGATAAAGACTTTCGCTACTTCATCTACAAAAGTGTAAGCCTCAACTTTCCTATTCATTAGGACGGTCAACCCGCTCCTAATACGCGGTGCAAAAAAGGTAAAATCTTCAGGAAAGTAGAGGTCTATATCTGCGTAATGTGTCCCGTTCAAGATTTGTCTTACAAATCCACCGATAACAAAAATGTTATTGAAAGTCAAATCGCAAAGCCTTATTTGATCTCCGACCCCCATATGCCTGTAGCTGTCTATTTTCAAAAAGCGCTTATTCCATTTTCCTCCATTTACTTCGCTGATAATCTCATCTCTTAGCATTGCTAAATTCCGTTTTAATCGAAGATAATCTGCGGGGATGTTTCGAGCAATGGTTTTCCCGCTGGGAAGTGTAAATTTTTCTTCAGCGTAAAAACAATCATTATCACCGGACGCAAATAATTTTTTGATAATTTTAACGGCAAGTGCCCATATTGAAGATAATCCATACATCCTTCTGACTGCCGCTCCTTTATCGTCTGGCTTATTCGACTCATCTAGGTACTGCCCCGCCGCCGCGGCGCGGTCATTGCCCGGCTTCCCGGCAACCGCCATTCCGGCTAACCCAAATAAAAACGGTGAACTCGCCATCGCGCCTATCGCGGAGCTTTGGAAGGATCCTGCAATCTCAAACCAGTAATGCCGCGC